>NZ_JAIXMK010000057.1:0-68029 GCF_020328095.1 Streptomyces sichuanensis | reverse complement strand
CCCGGCGGCCCGCCGCCCGGACCGGCCCACCGCGCCCCCGGCCCCACGCCGCCGGGCGCCGGCCGGCCCGGCATCCACGACGACCGCCAGGCCCCCGCCCGCCGACCCGGCACCCCCGCAGAAGACGAAGGGAACCCGCACGCGTGAACGACCACCTGAACAAAGAGCTCGGCTGGATGCTCGACGAGGTCGTGAAGATGCCGGAGGCCCGGCACGCGATCCTGCTGTCCGCCGACGGCATGCTGCGCGCCCACTCCCGGGGCATCGACCGGGACGAGGCCGAGCGCCAGGCCGCCGCGCTCTCCGGACTGCAGTCCATCAGCCGCTCCACCACGGAGTTCTGCACCCACCCCGCCCACCACGACAGCCCCTGGCGGCAGACGCTCATCGAGTTCGCCCACGGCTACGTCTTCCTCATCGCCGCCGGCCCCGGCGCCTACCTCGCCGTCTCCGCCGGCGAGAACGTCGACATGGAGGCCGTCACCTACCGCATGCAGAAGACCGTCGACCGGCTCGGCAAGGAGCTGGTCAGCCCGCCGCGGCAGGACAGCTGGCAGGGCGGCCCGGGCAGCCCGGCATGACTCCGCCGGCGCCGAGGCGCGAGCAGGGGCTGGTGCGCCCGTACGTCGTCACCGACGGGCGCTCCCACCCCACCCGCAACACCTTCGACCTGGTCACCCTGGTCATGGCGCACGGCGACCGGCCGCTCGGCGGCCTCAGCCCCGAAAAGCGCGCGCTCATGGAACTCTGCCTCGGCGGCGCCCTGTCCGTCGCCGAGATCGCCGGCCACCTGATGCTGCCCGTCAGCGTCACCAAGGTGCTGCTCGGCGACCTCGTGGACAGCGGCCACCTCTCCACCCGCGCCCCCATCCCCTCGGCGCAGCTGCCCGAGGCCCAGATCCTGCAGGAGGTGCTCGATGGACTCCGCGCTCGCCTCTGACGGAGACCTCTACCTGCCCCGAACCGTACGGACCGCCGCCAAGATCCTCGTGGTCGGGCACTTCGCGGTCGGCAAGACGACCTTCGTCGGCTCGCTGTCGGAGATCCGGCCGCTGCGCACGGAGGAGACGATGACCCAGGCCGGCGCGCTCGTCGACGACCTGGCCGGCATCGACGGCAAGACCACCACCACGGTCGCCATGGACTTCGGCCGGCTCACCCTCAGCGAGAGTCTCGTCCTCTACCTCTTCGGCGCCCCCGGCCAGCAGCGCTTCACCCGGCTCTGGCAGGACATGACCCAGGGCGCGCTCGGCGCGCTCGTCCTCGCCGACACCCGCCGCCTGGAGCAGTCCTTCGACGTCATGGGGCTGCTGGAGGAGCACGGCCTGCCGTACGCGGTCGCCATCAACCACTTCGACGGCGCTCCCGTGCACCCCATGGAGGAGATCCGCGAGGCCCTCGACCTGCTCCCCGAGACCCCGCTGGTCACCTGTGACGCCCGCGACCGGCTCTCCTCCACCCACGCACTGATCACCCTCGTGGAATACCTGCAGACCCGTAGCGCACAGGAGCCCGTGTGACCTCTGCACCACCCCCTGGCTGCCCGGCGCACCGGGCACAGGGGCCGGCGACGCCGCTGTACGGCCCCGACTTCGCCGCCGACCCGCACGCCGTCTACGGGCGGCTGCGCGCGTACGGGCCCGCCGCGCCCGTCGAGCTGGCGCCCCGCGTGCGGGCCACGCTCGTCACCGACTACCGGGCCGCGCTCGAAGTGCTCCGCAGCCCGGAGCGGTTCGCCAAGGACGCCCGCCGCTGGCGGGCCCTCGCCGAGGGCCGGGTCGAGGCGGACAATCCGGTCGTGCCGATGATGGCCTACCGGCCCAACTGCCTCTTCTCCGACGGCGACGACCACCGCCGCTACCGCCAGGCCGTCGACGACAGCCTCGCCCGCATCGACCCCAACGCCCTGCGCGGCTACGTCGAGCGCAGCGCCGACAACCTCATCGACCGCTTCACCGCGCTCGGCGAGGCCGACCTGCTCGGCTCGTACGCCAAGGTCCTGCCGCTCCTGGTCTTCCAGCAGCTCTTCGGCTGTCCGCCCGAGCTCGGCGACCGCCTCGTCGAGGGCTTCTCCGGCATCTTCGACGGCGTCGACGCCGAGCGGGCCGACGCGCTCATCACCAGCAGCCTCATGGAGCTCATCGCCCTCAAGCGCGAGCAGCCGGGTGCCGACATGACGTCCTGGCTGATGGCCCACCCCGTCCAGCTCGGCGACGAGGAGATGCTCCACCAGCTCGTCGTCCTCATCGGCGCCGGCACCGAGCCCCAGCAGAACCTCATCGCCAACGCGCTGCGGCTGCTGCTCTCCGACGACCGCTTCGCCGGCGACCTGGCCGGCGGCAGCATGCCGGTCGAGGACGCCCTCGACGAGGTCCTGTGGCTCGACCCGCCGATGGCCAACTACGCCGTGCACTACCCCGTCGAGGACCTGGACTTCGGCGGAGTGCCCCTGCGCGCCGGCGACCCCGTCGTGGTGAGCTTCGCGGCCGCCAACACCGACCCCGTCCTGCGCTCCGACCGCCGCACCGGCAACCGCGCCCACCTCGCCTGGAGCGCCGGCCCGCACCACTGCCCCGCCAAGGACCCCGCCCGGCTCATCGCCGCCACGGCCGTCGAACGGCTCCTGGACCGGCTCCCGGACCTGGAGCTGGCCGTGCCGGCCGACCGGCTCGTGTGGCGGCCCGGCCCCTTCCACCGCGCCCTGACCGCCCTGCCCGCGCGCTTCCCCCCGGTACCCGTGCCCGTACCGGCGCCCGCCCCCGTCCGCCCGGGACACCCCGCCCCGGCCGACGGACCGCCGCACCCCACCTCCTCAGCCGAGCACCTGCCGACCGAGACACCTGGAGAGAGCCGATGGACCGCTCGACCTGCCCCGTCACGATCGATCCCACCGGTCGCGACATCCACGGCGAGGCCGCCCGCATCCGCGCCCACGGGCCGGCGACCCCTGTGGAGCTCCCTGGTGGCGTGGTGGCGTGGGCAGTGACGTCCCAGCCGCTGCTCAAGCAACTGCTGACCGACCCCCGCGTCTCCAAGGACCCGCGCCGGCACTGGCCCGCCTGGATCAACGGTGAGGTCTCCCCGGAGTGGCCGCTGTACACCTGGGTGGCGGTGACCAACATGTTCACCGCCTACGGCAGCGACCACAAGCGGCTGCGCTCCCTCGTCGCCAAGGCGTTCACCGCCCGCCGCACCGCCGCCCTGCGCCCGCGCATCGAGGCGATGACCGCCGACCTCCTCGACGGCCTCGCCGCCACCGCACCCGGGGAACGGGTCGACCTGCGCGAGGGCTACGCCTACCCCATCCCCATCCAGGTGATCTGCGAGCTCTTCGGCGTCGAGGACGAGCCCACCCGCGAGGGGCTGCGCCGCTGCGTCGACTCGATCTTCCACACCTCCGCCGCCCCGGAGGAGGTCACCGCCACCTACGCCGAGCTCTACCGCATCCTCGGCGGCATCGTCGCCGCCAAGCGCGAGAAGCCCGGCGACGACATGACCAGCGTCCTGATCTCCGCCCGCGACGACGAGGCCGACACGCCGCTGAGCGAGCAGGAGCTCGTCGACACCCTCCTGCTCATGATCGGCGCGGGCCACGAGACCACCGTCAATCTCCTCGACAACGCCATCCACGCCCTGCTCACCCACCCCGAGCAGCTGGCGCTCGTCCGCGCCGGCCGGGCCGGCTGGAACGACGTGATCGAGGAGACCCTGCGCGTCCAGGCCCCCGTCGCCAACCTCCCGCTGCGCTACGCCGTGGACGACATCGCCCTCGACGGCGGCATCACCCTGCGCAAGGGCGACGCGATCATCGCCTCCTACGCGGCGGCCGGTCGCGACCCGGGGCTCTACGGCGACGACGGCGCTCGCTTCGATGTGATGCGCGCCACCAAGGAGCACCTCTCCTTCGGGCACGGCGTCCACTTCTGCCTCGGCGCCCCGCTGGCCCGGCTGGAGGCGTCCATCGCGCTGCCCGCCCTCTTCGAGCGCTTCCCCGACATGGCCCTGGCGGTCGACGCGGACCGGTGCGGCCAGGTGGACTCCTTCATCTCCAACGGCCACCGCGCGCTGCCGGTCGTGCTGCACCCCTGACGGATCGTGCCGAACCCCTGACGGACGTTGATCGCCCGCCCGGCCGGAGCCGAAACCCCGGCCGGGGGGTCTTAACGCCCCCTTAACGGATTTCGGCTCCCACGGGTAGCCGGGTGGGCGTCATCGATACCGAACCCTTACGATCCTCTGCGTGTCCAAACTGACCGACCTGCCGAAACGGATCCTCATCGGCCGGGCGCTGCACAGCAACAAGCTCGGGGAGACCCTTCTCCCCAAGCGCATTGCGCTGCCCGTCTTCGCCTCCGACCCACTGTCCTCCGTGGCGTACGCGCCGGGCGAAGTGCTGCTCGTCCTCTCCGCGGCAGGCGTGTCCGCCTACCACTTCAGCCCCTGGATCGCCGTCGCGGTCGTCGTGCTGATGTTCACGGTGGTCGCCTCGTACCGCCAGAACGTCCACGCCTACCCCAGCGGCGGCGGCGACTACGAGGTCGCCAACGTCAACCTCGGCCCCAAGGCCGGCCTCACCGTCGCCAGCGCCCTGCTCGTCGACTACGTCCTGACCGTCGCGGTCTCGATCTCCTCCGGCATCGAGAACCTCGGCTCCGCGATCCCCTTCGTCGTCGAGCACAAGACGGCCTGCGCCATCGGCGTGATCATCCTGCTCACGCTGATGAACCTGCGCGGCGTCAGGGAATCCGGCAAGCTCTTCGCGATCCCGACGTACGTCTTCGTCGGCGGCGTCTTCGTGATGGTCGCCTGGGGCGCCTACCGCGGCCTGATCGCGGGCGACACCATGAAGGCCCCCACCGCGGACTTCACCATCAGCGCCGAGCACCAGGGCCTGGCGGGCTTCGCGCTCGTCTTCCTGCTGCTGCGGGCCTTCTCCTCCGGCTGTGCCGCCCTCACCGGCGTCGAGGCCATCAGCAACGGCGTGCCCGCCTTCCGCAAGCCGAAGTCGAAGAACGCCGCCACGACGCTCGCCCTGATGGGCGGCCTCGCCGTCACCATGTTCTGCGGCATCATCGCCCTGGCCATGGTGACCAAGGTGCGCATGGCCGAGGAGCCCGCCACCCACCTGCTGAAGAACGGCGTTCCGGTCGGCGAGGAGTACACGCAGAACCCGGTGATCTCGCAGGTCGCCGAGGCGGTCTTCGGCGGCGGCTCGTTCTTCTTCATCCTGCTCGCCGCGGCCACCGCCCTGGTCCTCTTCCTGGCGGCCAACACCGCGTACAACGGCTTCCCGCTGCTCGGCTCGATCCTGGCCCAGGACCGCTACCTGCCGCGCCAGCTGCACACGCGCGGCGACCGGCTGGCCTTCTCCAACGGCATCGTGCTGCTCGCCGGCGCGGCCGCCGTCCTGGTCTACATCTACGGGGCCGACTCGACGAAGCTGATCCAGCTCTACATCGTCGGCGTCTTCGTCTCCTTCACCCTCAGCCAGACCGGCATGGTCCGGCACTGGAACCGCCTGCTGGCCACCGAGACCGACCCCGGCAAGCGCCGCCGGATGATCCGCTCCCGGGCGATCAACACCTTCGGCGCGTTCCTCACCGGCCTGGTCCTCGTCGTCGTGCTGCTGACGAAGTTCACCCACGGCGCCTGGGTCGCCCTCCTCGGCATGGTGATCTTCTACGCCACCATGACCGCCATCCGGAAGCACTACGACCGGGTGTCCGAGGAGATCGCCGCCGAGGAGGAGCCGGGCGAGGAGACCGTACGCCCCTCGCGCGTGCACTCCATCGTCCTGGTCTCCAAGATCCACAAGCCGACCCTGCGAGCCCTGGCCTACGCCAAGCTCATGCGCTCCGACACCCTCGAAGCCCTCACCATCAGCGTCGACGCGTCCGAGACCAAGTCCCTGCGCGAGGAGTGGCACCGCCGCGGCATCGACGTCCCGCTGAAGGTCCTCGACTCGCCCTACCGCGAGATCACCCGGCCGGTCATCGAGTACGTCAAGCGGCTGCGCAAGGAGAGCCCGCGCGACGTGGTCAGCGTCTACATCCCCGAGTACGTGGTCGGCCACTGGTACGAGCACCTGCTGCACAACCAGAGCGCCCTGCGCCTCAAGGGCCGCCTGCTGTTCACACCGGGCGTGATGGTGACCTCCGTGCCCTGGCAGCTCGACTCCTCCGAGGCCGCCAAGCAGCGCGCCCGCAAGCGCGCCGAGTGGAACGCCCCCGGCTCGGTGCGCCGCGGCCCCGTGACGCAGCCGAAGAAGGAGAAGGCGGCGACGAAGAAGTAGCGCCGTCGCCGGTGGGTCGTCGACGCCGGTGGGTCATCGACGGGGTGAGGTGGGACGTAGACTGGACGGCTGTCCCGCCTCACCCCGTTTGACGTATCTGGAGCCGACCCGCATGCACAAGGAATCGCAGGACTCGCTGGTCGGTCACGAGTACGAGGTCGAGGTCGGCCCGGTCGCCCACGGCGGTCACTGCGTCGCCCGCACCGAGTCCGGCCGGGTCCTCTTCGTCCGCCACACCCTCCCCGGCGAGCGGGTGATCGCCCGGATCACCGAGGGCGAGTCGACCTCCCGCTTCCTGCGAGCGGACGCCGTGGAGATCCTCTCGGCCTCCAAGGACCGCGTCGAGGCTCCCTGCCCCTTCTCCGGCCCCGGCAAGTGCGGCGGCTGCGACTGGCAGCACGCCAAGCCCGGCGCCCAGCGCCGCTTCAAGGGCGAGGTCATCGCCGAACAGCTCCAGCGCCTCGCGGGCCTCACCCCCGAGGACGCGGGCTGGGACGGCACCGTCATGCCGGCCGAGGGCGACAAGCTCCCGGCGGGCGAGGTACCGGCGTGGCGCACCCGCGTCCAGTACGCCGTCGACGCCGAGGGCCACGCGGGCCTGCGCAAGCACCGCTCGCACGAGGTCCAGGTCATCGACCACTGCATGATCGCCGCCCCCGGCGTCAGCGAGCTGGGCATCGAGAAGCGCGAGTGGCCGCAGATCGCCACGGTCGAGGCCATCGCCGCCTCCGGCTCCGCCGACCGCCAGGTGATCCTCACCCCCAAGCCGGGCGGCCGCCTCCCGATCGTCGAACTGGACAAGCCGGTGTCGGTGATGCGCGTGGGCGAAAAGGACAAGCAGGTCCACCGCGTCCACGGCCGCCCCTTCGTCCGCGAGCGCGCGGACGAGCGCACGTACCGCGTCGGCGAGGGCGGCTTCTGGCAGGTCCACCCCCAGGCGGCCGACACCCTCGTCCAGGCCGTGATGCAGGGCCTGATGCCGCGCAAGGGCGACATGGCCCTCGACCTCTACTGCGGCGTGGGCCTCTTCGCGGGCGCCCTGGGCGAGCGCGTGGGCGAGAAGGGCGCGGTGCTCGGCATCGAGTCCGGCAAGCGCGCGGTGGAGGACGCCCGCCACAACCTCCAGGACCTCGACCGCGTCCGCATCGAACAGGGCAAGGTCGAACAGGTCCTCCCGCGCACCCGCATCGACAGCGCCGACATCATCGTCCTGGACCCCCCGCGCGCAGGCGCCGGCAAGGAGACGGTCCGCCACCTGGCATCGCTGGGCGCCCGCCGCATCGCCTACGTGGCCTGCGACCCGGCGGCCCTGGCCCGCGACCTCAAGTACTTCGCGGAGGAGGGTTACAAGCCGGTGAAGCTGCGCGCGTTCGACTTGTTCCCGATGACGCACCACGTGGAGTGCGTGGCGATCCTGAAGCCAGTGCCCAAGGACGCCTGACGGCCCGCTGGCGCACGTTCAGCCCGACCCCACCCCCCGGCTCCCCCGCACACCGCAGGCGAGCCGGGCGGCGGCGCCTCAGTGCCCGAGCCGTTCCAGTGCCTGGGCCGGGTAGCGTTCGCCGGTCACTGCTTCCTCCGGTACGGCCTCGCGCAGGAGGGCGAGGTCGCCGGGGGTCAGGTGCAGGTCGACGGCGCCGGTGTTTTCTTCCAGGTAGCGGCGGCGCTTGGTGCCGGGGATGGGGACGATGTCGTCTCCCTGGGCCAGCAGCCAGGCCAGTGCCGCCTGGGCCGGGGAGCAGCCGATCCGTGCGGCGACGTCGCCCACGGCCTTGACGAGCGCCAGGTTGCGGCCGATGGCGTCGTCGGCGAACCGCGGCCAGCGCCGCCGGTTGTCGTGCGGGGCCAGGTCGTCGCGGGAGGAGAGCGCCCCGGTGAGCATGCCGCGTCCCAGGGGGGAGTAGGCCACGACGGCGATTCCCAGTTCCCGGCAGGTGTCGAGGAGCGCGCCCTCCACCACGTTCCGGGTGAAGAGCGAGTACTCGACCTGGACCGCGCTGACGGGATGGACGGCGTGCGCCCTGCGGAGCGTGTCGGCGCTGACCTCGCTCAGGCCGACATGACGCACCAGCCCCTCGTCCACCAGACGGGACAGGGCGCCCATCGTCTCCTCGACGGGGGTGTCGGGGTTCCTGCGGTGCGCGTAGTAGAGGTCGATGCAGTCGACGCCCAAGCGGCGCAGGGAGGCATGGCAGGCGACCGGGACGTAGGCGGCCGAGGTGTCGACGTCGCCCACCCGGCCGGTGGCCGCGTCGTGACGCAGGCCGAACTTGGTCGCCACCACGACCTGTTCCCGCTCCCCGGCGTGCCGGCGGAGCCAGCGGCCCACCAGCTCCTCGTTGAGGCCCTGTCCGTAGGCGTCCGCGGTGTCGAGCAGGGTGACGCCCATCTCCAGGGCGCGGTCCAGGGTGCGCTGGGACTCCTCCTCGTCGGGAACGCCGTAGGCGATCGACATGCCCATGCAACCGAGGCCGATCGCCGACACTTCCGGCCCGTCGGCCCCGAGCCTGCGGTACTTCATCGAGTGGTCCTCTCAGTGGTCTCAGTGTTCTCAGCGGATGGGAGGGCGGTGTACGCCCGGGCGACCTTCAGGAGCCAGGCCACCTCGTCGGCGTAACCACCCTCGGTGGTGTCCGGGCCGAGGGACGTGGGCCGGCCGCCCGGATGCTGCCGGTCGTCGCCCTTCGCGCGCAGGGCCGCTGCCAGCGAGACGGCCTGCACCTGTGCCCGCAGGTCGTCCCCGGACAGCCCCGCCTCCTGTCCCGACCGCCGGGCGGTGGCAATGACGTCTTCGTCCATGTAGGGCCGCAGGGCGAGCAGGCCGTCCTGTATCTCGATGACCCTGCGGTAGAGCCGGAAGTTGATGTCACCCGGCAGGAGACGGGCGAGGCGGTTGGCCGGCTCGGGGTTGAGCGTGATGTCGGGGATCGCCGTGGACAGCGCGCTCCACAGCGGATACAGCCGCTGGTACGTGACGAAGTTACGGGCCAGACGCCGCCCGTCGGACACCCGCGGACCCCACGAGGGCATGGTGAGACCCGCCACCAGGAAGAAGATGCCCGTGCCGTTGGTGACCGGCGTCAGCAGCTCCCACTCCAGCGGGTCGAGCCCGCACTGCACCGTGATCAGGGCGAGCAGGCGGTTGAGGCAGTAGATGAGGCACGCGCTCGCGCCGATCGCCGTGGTGTGCAGCCCCCTGCGCAGCCACTGCCGCCCCGCCACCCGCCCGTACCGGAGGCACAGACGGATGATCTCGATCATGCCCGAGCCGAAGGCGCTGACGTACAGCAGGAGATAGGTGGCCACGACCGGGCGGTGTGCGTTCTGCAGGAGGTAATGGGCGCTGCGCTGCTGGCTCCCGTGCTTCGCCGCGATCCACAGACCGACCATCACCACCGCCACCGTGACTGCGGCCGTCAGCCGTACGAGCGCCCGGCGGCGGGCCTCCTCGCGCGGGTACACCCAGTAGACGATCGCGGTGAGGAACGCAGCGCTGGAGGCCACCCCGCCGAAGAGATGGATGCCCAGCGCCCCCAGGTCGCGCACGCCCAGGGCGTCGTCCACCTTCAACGCGACGAGCGGCGTGGAGAGTGTGAAGGAGACGCCCTTGCAGGAGAAGGCGACGAGCAGTGCCCGCAGCGCCGGGTCGTCCCGCTGGCGCCGTACGTCGCGCACTTTGTAGAGGAAGGCCAGCGCGCACAGGGTCGCGCATGCGGGAAACACCACGGCCTTCACGTCGGTCATGACTCCTCCTGCCGTCGCCGCAGGCCGAGGACGTGAGAACGGCGCTGCGGGCGGGCCCCGGCCGGGGCCGGGACGTCAGCCGGCATGGCCGGGATTGAGGGAGTGGTCGATGCGCGCGACGGTCTCGGCGTCGACGGGCGGGACGTCCCAGCGGGACTCCTTCGGAGGGCGCGTGACCCGTTCGAGGAGGAGGGAGGCGACGGTTTCCGCCTCCTGCTCCTCCGCATTGGAGTAGCTCGTTCGCCCGAGCATCTCGCGCACGCGCCGGGGGTCCAGATTCGGGAACAGGCGCGCCAGCCCCGTCGGGTCCGGACCGGTGGAGTCGCGATGCCCGCACAGCATGTGCGCGAGCTCGTGGGCGATGATGTGATCACGATGCAGCCGGCTGGTGTTCGCCTCGACGACGATGATGTCGGCCACGTCCGTGGCCAGCCACATGCCGCAGGGCGACTCCGCCCCCATGGGGAACTCCAGGAGCCGGATCGGGCGGTTGCGGTCCGCGCTGAGCCGCTCCGTGAGCGTGGCGATATCGCACCCGGCGGGCAGGTCCAGCCTGGCCAGGACCGCTTCCGAAGCCCTGCGCAGTCGCTTGAGGTCCCCCTTGCGGACCTGCTGCTGCGCCGGGGAGACGGCGGTCGCGTCCGAAGTCTCTCCTGTGCGCGCCAACGGCGTGCCGAGCCTTCGCAAGAGAGCGAGTTTCCTGTGCCCGCGCGCATCCCGCGACATGTCATTCTCCCTGACGCACCGTTCCACTGACGCTGTTCCGTGCAACTGCCTGACTGTGGGCGATGGTAGCCCGCGAATGCCGACTTGCGTCCGTCGAGGGCTCATGGACTACGGCGGCCGGAAACGGGCCGCGCCACGACGCCCGGCACGTCGGCCAGGAGGTTGCAACCGTGCGGTGGTCCGGAACGGAACAGGACGCTGCAGCGCTCGGATTGCGCGGGTCCGCCACCCCCGCCCTACACCGCCCCCGCAAGCGACTCCCGGTACGTCCCGGTGGACGGGGAGCGGTAGGCGGCGGCCACGTGCAGGAGGTTGGCGGTCTCCTCGTCGAGGTCGGCGGCGGCCGGGCCGACGAGGTTGACCGTCTGGGACTGCGGGGCGTGGCCGTTGCGTCTGGCGTCCAGTGCCGCGGAGAGCCAGCAGGCGGTGACGTGGGCCTCGACGAGATGGACGGGGACGTCCTGCGCGGCGACGTGCCGGCGCACCGCGTCCAGGGTTGCGGGGGTGACGTAGTTGCGCAGCACGATCATCGCGTCCCTGATCTCGATCACCCGCCGGTACAGCCGCAGTTGCAGCGGCATCGCGAGGGCGGACAGGCGGTTGTCCGGTCTGAGGACGACGTCGGGGCTGGCCGAGGTGAGGTCGCGCCACAGGGGGGCAAGGCCGCGGTAGGTCCGCCGGTGGTCGCGTCGGGTGCGCAGTTGCAGGGCGACGGGCAGGGCGGCGCCGACCGCCATGAACCAGGCTTCCGCGCCGGTGACGGGGGAGAAGAGCGGGCCGAGGTCCGGCGACCGGGTGTGCAGGTAGACCAGCTTGAGCACCCAGAGCAGGGAGGCCAGCAGGGTGCCCGTGCCGAACAGCCGCAGGCCCAGGCGGAGCAGCCGGGGGGTGCCGTGGCGGCCGTAGAGCCAGCACACGATGCCGCAGGTGGTGTCCGCGAGCAGGTGGAAGAGGAAGAAGAGCCACCAGTAGGCGTCCGGGACGCCCGGTGTCGCCGGGTCGGGGGCGATCTGGTTGCGGGCGTGCGGGGGAGCGGACAGGTCCAGCAGCACCAGCGCGGCCATGACGGCCGCTGCGGTGCCGAACACCGGGGTGGTGTGGCGGCTTCGGTCGGCGGCGCCGAGGATGAACCACAGCACTGCGGCCGCGTCCACGATGCTGAACAGGTGCTTGGTCAGGTCGATCCAGTGCTCGTCCGGCACGACGTGCGCCAGGGCGGCCGTGACGGGCTCCAGGTGCATCGACATCGCCAGCGCGATCATGACGATGGCCAGCCACAGCGGGCGCTGGAAGCGGTTGCGCAGGCCGTGTGGGGCGCGGGCGAGGGCGACCACCCACAGCGCCGCGATGCCGGAGGTCTCTAACCATGCGAACATGACGCCCCCGTACCGCGGTGGCCGCGCAGGCCCATCGCGGACTCCAGTCCGGCCAGCATCCCCGAGAGCCGCGACGGGGTCGGCAGGCGGCCCACGGCTTCAAGGATCAGGGTGGCGATCATCTCCGCCTCCTGTTCCTGCTGGTCCGAGTAGCGCAGGCGGGGCAGCGCCTGCCGGATGGACTGCGGGTCCGTGATGTCGATGTGCCGGTAGAGCCGCAAGTCGTCGATGCCCGAGCGGTGGTCGCACACCATGTGGCCGATCTCGTGCATGATGATGTGCTCTTGGTGCAGGGGGCTGGTCTGCTCGTCGTAGAAGACGTAGTCGGCGCGCTCGGTCGCCAGCCACATGCCCGAGGGCGTGCCGGGGGCGGTGGGCGTGGGCAAGGGCAACAGGTGGAGCGGGCGGGAGCGTTCCGCCGCGAGGCGGGTGCAGAGTTCCTGGGCGGAGAAGGGTTCCGGCAGAGGGATTTCGCCGATCACCTTCTCGCACTGCCGACGCAGCCGCCTCCAGTGCATGTCGGTCCGCTCTCCGTGACTCGTCGGGACAGGAGGGCACACGACCTCGTACCCGCGTCGCATCATGCCACCACTGGGGTTCATGCGGGGGATGAGGACGGGGGCTTCCTCGCGCCCTGTTCCAGGTCGCGGAGCCGGCGGATCATCTCCGCGGCCATGCGCCTGCCCTCGGGGGAGAGGGCCGCGAGGTTGCCGCGAGCGCCTTGCAGGACGGCTTGCCGTCCCCGCTGGACTCGGCACGCACGATGAGCAGGTGATCGAGCTTCTCGGCCGCCGTCAGTGGGCGTCGGACATCGTCGTCCTTCTCCCCGTTCATGGGCTGCTGTCCCCCTCTTGCCTGGCATCGGTGAATGCGCCCGCTCGACCGCCGACAGGCTGTGGGCCACCCACACTTTGCCAGATACCGGGCGCAACTGGAACTGGTTCGATGTGCACTTGAAGGTTCGCCCTGGCTCACATCGAGCGGGGTGCACCGTCCCGGGTCGGTACTGGTGCATGCCGCTGGTGACCGCGTGCCCGCAGAGTTCGCGCACCGATTCCGGCAGGCGGTTCGGGGCGCCCACGGGGCCGCCGATGGTGCGGGCCGACGTGGCGGCGCCTCAAGTGTGGCGGCCGGGCTCAGCCGGTGGCCGTCGCCCCGCGCAGGACGGGACGGCCGGCGCGGTGGACCGCACGGACCTCGCCTATCGCCCTGATGTCGTGAACGGGGTTGCCCGCCACGGCCAGCAGGTCGGCGTCGTAGCCCGGTGCGATGCACCCCTTGCGGTGCCCCAGACCGCAGGCTTCCGCGGCGAGCGAGGTGGCCGACACGAGCGTCTCGGTGTTCGTGGCGACCTGTGAGGCGAAGTAGACCAGGTCGCTGGGGAGCACGTCGTGCGGCTTGTGCGGGTTGATGCCCGCGTCGGTGCAGCAGACGACGCGCACGCCGTTGCGGTGCATGTACGCCTGGTTCTCCCAGTACGGCTCGATGGTCGCCAGCACGTCGGCGGGCATGCCCTCGCGCGGCCTGACGACCGTGCAGCCGACGAACGTGCCGGCCGCCGCCATCGCCTCCACCGTCTTCTCGTCGCGCCGCACTCCGGACGGCGTCATGAACGTGCAGTGCTCGATGCCGTCCACCCCCGCGGCGACGGCGTCGGCTATGCCGGCCGCCGCGTGGGCGTGCGCCGTGACGGGCAGGCCCCGTTCGTGCGCGGCGCGCGTCACGGCCTGCAGCTCCGCAAGGCCGTACTGCGCGCCGCCGGGGTTCGAGCCGCGCGTGGACATGCCCCCGGTCGCCATGATCTTCACGAGGTCGACGCCGCGCTCCGCCCGGGCGGCGACGGCGGCCACCGCCTGCTCGCTGCCGTCGGCCTCCCCGCCGAGGTACCAGCAGTGCCCCTCGCTGCGCGTGATGGGCGGACCGGCGGCCACGATCTGCGGGCCCGCGGCACCGGCGGCGTACTCGTCACGCAACCGCAGGGACAGATAACCCCGGTCGCCGAGATCGCGAACGGTCGTGATGCCGGCCCGCAACGCGCGCGTGGCGTGCTCGCGCATCCGGGCCAGCACGAGCTCGTCCTCGTCGTGCACCATCTGGTGCTCGGTGGGACCGCTCGGGTCGAAGACGAGGTGGCTGTGCGCGTCGACCAGCCCCGGGAGCAACGTGACGTCGCCCAGGTCGGTCAGTGCCACCCCCTCCGGGGGGAGGGCGCCGGTGAGGTCGACGTCGGTGATGCGGCCGTCGTCGACCAGAACCATGACCGGGCCGGTGTGCAGGGTGCTTCCGTCGAACAGGCGCGCGGCTCGGATGGCTGAACGGGAATCGTCCACGGACGTCGCTCCAAAGGGTTCGGGGGTGGTTCGGGGGGTGTTGGCACCGACGTAACCTGCCGGAACGGCCGACGGCTATCAGATCATTCCCCAAGTGTCCACCGGGATGTACAGTTGAACAGCTGATCGGACGGGCGGGGGGACTTGGGGGAGTCACCGGGTGGGACGCGAACGCGTCGGGGGATGATTTCCGGCGCCAGCCAGGACGTTTCGCGCACCCCATCGGAGAGAGATGAGTCGGCGATGCCCGCCCACGCAAGGAAGAGGTAAGCCCATGACTGGTAAGCATGTGCGGGCCGTCGCCGAAGAGCTCGTCACACAACTCCCCGAGCTTCCCCGCCCGTGGGACATCGAAGCGCTGTGCCGCGCGTTGTCCCAGCAGCGGGGCCGGCCCCTGACCCTGCATCCGATGGACCTGCCGGCCATGCCCTTCGGGCTGTGGTTCGACGACGGGTCCGGGGACCGCATCATCTACCGTTCCTCGGCCACCGGTTACTACCGCGACCACATCGTCCTGCACGAGATCTGCCACATGCTGGCCGGGCACGGCAAGTCGCCCGAAGAGCTGCTCGACGAGTCCCAGGCGGAACGCGCGGCCGGCGACGGGCAAGCCGAACAGACCGCGGGCGGCAAGGCGTGCAGCAACGCCGAGGAGGAGCTCGCCGAGACGTTCTCCACCATGGTCCTGAAGCGCGCGGGCCAGCTGCAGCCGACGGGCGTCAGCGCAGTGGAGCGGCGTGCGGAACAACTGCTCGGAGCCGGCTTTGCATAATGTGCCGGACTGGGTGGAGAGCCTGCGCGGGCTCATCCTCTTCATCGTCTGGGCCGTTCTGGTCCTCCGCATATCCGCGCTCTGGCGCGCCCCCCAACGCCCGGTCTGGATCGTGCTGCTGGTGCTGGCCACCGGCTCGCTGATGATTCAGGCCCCGGTGGGCAAGTGGCTCGACAGCACCACCGGCGTGGCCAAGGCCGGCGAGCTCTCCGTCGCCCTGGTGGCGCTCACCGACTTCGCCGCCGTCTGGTGGTTCGCAGTGGCACTGCACCGGGCCGGCCACGCCACGCCCGCCTGGCTGCGCCGCGCACCGGCCGTCAGCGCGGCCATCATGGCGGCGCTCGCCGTGGCCTTCTTCGTCGTCACCCCGGCGCCCGACCGCTTCGGGGCACAGGCCCACGGCTGGTGGGCCGGGTACGCGGTTGCCTGGATCACCTTCGGCCTGGTCACGGCGGTGGGCGCCGGCGCCCTGTTCTGGCGGCACGGCATCACCATGCGCAGTCCCGTCCTGCGGCTGAGCATGCTGGCGCTCGCCGTCGGCACCACCGCCGAGCTGCCCTACCTGGTGATCCGCGCCATCCGGTGGTTCACCGAGGCGCCGCCGACGCTCGCCCTGGTCGGCTTCTGGTGCTCGTTCACCCGCTTCGTCCTCGTCGCCCTCGGATGCTCTCTCGCGGCACTCGAACCGCTGCGGCGGGCGGCCCTGTACTGGTACCGCCGGCAGCGTCTGTACGGCCTGTGGATGCTGCTCCGGCAGGCCACGCCCGAACTCGTCGTCCTCACCCCGCGCTCGCGCACCGCGGACCTGCTGACCTTCACCAACCCCTGGGAGCAGCTCCACCAGCGCGTCATCGACATCCGTGACAGCATCACGTTCCTGCACGACGGCTGGGCCTCGCCGCAGCTGCTGCAGGAGGCGGCGCGCCACGCGCGCGGCGGGCGGGATGAGGGGTCCGGCGGGCAGGCCGAGGGGTCCGGCGAGCGGGCCGAACAGGACAACAGCCGGGCCGAAGGAGCCAACGGCCAGGACGAAGGCGAAGGGGCCAAGGGCCGGGACGAAGGGGAGCGGCTCGTCGCCGTGGCGTGCTGGATCGAGGCCACGCGGCGCGACGCGCTGGCCGGCGCGAGCAAGCTGCACCACGAGCTCGACAAGGACCTCCTGCCGGACGTGCAGGCCAGCGAGTCCACCGTGCACCGCGAGATCCGGCACCTGCTGCGGCTCCACCGGGCGCTGCGGACCCGTGCCGTGCAGGTCTTCGCCGACACCGTGGACCACCGGCCGCCCGCGCCCGCCGCCCCGTGAGCGGCGCGCCGGTACAGCCACCCCCGGGGTGACGTCATTGGGTCGGACGGGCGCGTGTCATTGGGCCTAACGGGGGTGTTTATCCCTAGAATCGCGGGATGTACATAGCCAGCACGTTCCCCGGAAGGGTGTGATCCGGTGAACAGGTCCGAGGCCACCGACGAACAGTGGCAGGGACTGGCCCAGGTCGTCCCGCTGCGCGGACACCAGACATGGCCGTCATGGCCCGACCACCGGGCCTTGCCCGAGGAGGAGCCCGAGCAGAACACGCGGCGGCTCGTCGTGCTGCGCGTGCAGGTCTTCGCGGACGCACGCGAAGTCGCCGAGTATCTGATCGCCCGCATTCCGGTGCTGCTGGACCTCACCAACGCCGACTCCGACGTCGCCAAGCGGATCCTGGACTTCTCCAGCGGAGTCGTCTTCGGGCTGGGCAGCGGTATGCACCGGGTCGACACGAATGTCTTTCTGCTCGCGCCCGAAGGGACGGAGGTGGCCTCGTCGTACCCCGATCGTAGGAAGAATGATCAGCTGAAACGGTTTGGCTGAGGGGTCGGCACATACGGTCCGGGCATGGACGCAGCCACCCAGCTTCAGCGCCCCGCCGTGACCGAACTGCGGCTCTCCGCCTTCAAGTCGCACCGCAACGCCGTCTACCCGCTCGGCCCGCTGACGCTGTTCCGAGGGCCGAGCGGCAGCGGCAAGTCCAGCGCCCTCCAGGCGTACGAGGCCCTCGCCCGGCTCGCCGGAGGCGACACCCTCGACGAGGCGCTCGCGCCCGTGGCCGGCGGTGCCACGGCCTGCGTGCCCCATCAGGCCAGGCCCGACGAGCAGGGGCGGCGCGGCTTCCGCATCGGCTGCACGGTGGAGGGCCCGGCAGGGCCGGTCCGCCTCGACGTGGCCGTGCAGGCGGAGCCGGAAGTCCGGGTGGTCGGCGAGCGGCTGACGGGTTCGGGGCGCACGCTGCTCTCCACCGCCCTGCGCGACCCGGGACTGCCCAGGGTGGAGGCGGCCTGGCACACGGCGGGGTCCGTGCCCGTGACCCGGGCCCCGCTGCCCGACGACCGGCTGGGCACCGCACTGCTGCCGCTGCGGGTGGCGGGCAAGACGGCCGGGCAGCGGATGGTGCTGGACGCGGCCGAGCAGGTCGTGGTGGCGCTGCGGTCGGTCTTTCCCTGCGACCCGCGGCCCGAGCTGATGCGCGCCCCCGTCGCCGCGCGCGACGGGCTGCTGCGCGGGGCGTGCGACAACGTTGCCGCGGTGCTCGGACGTACCCGCAGCGAATGCGTCACGCGCCACGCGGCGCTGGTCACGGCGGCGGGTGCCGGGTGCCGGGGCCGGGTCGACGGGGTGTCGGTCCAGGGGCTGGAGGGCGGCTTCGTCCGGGCGGTGCTGGCCCGGCAGACGGGGTCGGCGACGCCCCTGGAACACCTGGGCGACGGGGAGCTGCGCTATCTGGCCCTGTGTCTTGTGCTGCTGACGGGGCCGGGGGTGCTGGCGATGGACCAGGCGGCCGAGGTGCTGCCGGCCCGGCAGGTGCTGACGATCCTGGCGGACGGACTCGACCGCTGCCTCGACCCGCGGCAGGCCCGTGAACTGCTGCGGCTGGCGGCGCGGATGTGCGAGCGGGGGCACATCAGGCTGGTGGGGACGGTGCGGGGAGCGGTGGCTGATGCTGCGGAGGAGGTGGCCGGGGCGTCGATGGTAGACCTGGGGGCGTGACCGAACACCCCCGTAGGACTCCCGAGGGTAAGACCCCCGACCTCGATGCGCTGCAGCGCCGGCTGGCCGCGTTCGCGGCGGAGCGCGACTGGCAGCCCTTCCACACGCCCAAGAACCTGGCCTCGGCGCTGAGCGTCGAGGCGTCCGAGCTGCTGGAGATCTTCCAGTGGCTGACGCCCGAGCAGTCGGCGCGGGTGATGGAGACCCCGGAGACCGCGGGGCGCGTGGAGGACGAGGTCGCCGACGTCCTGGCCTACCTGCTGCAGTTCTGCGACGTGCTGGGGATCGACGTGCTGGCGGCGCTGTCGGCGAAGATCGACCGAAATGAGCGGCGATTTCCGGCACTGGGCCGGGTTGCCGGAGAGGGCGGGGGCGAGGACGTCGGTCACTCTCCGGAGTGATGGGGTTATCCACACCGCACCTGGTATCCACAGATTTCTGAATTCCCCTTCCTTTTCCGGCGGTTAGTCATCACTCTGGGTAGTGAGAGCGGGTGGACGGAAAAGCATGGGGGACGGTCATGGAGGCAGCGCGGCTGATCGAGGCCACGAGACGCGCCTTGGCGCAGGCCAGGACGGTGCAGGAGGTCGTCGTCGAGGCGTGGCAGGCGCAGGCACTGGCGGAGGCCGTCGGCAGTCATCTCGCGGTGCACGGGCCCTTCGAGGCGCGTTCCGCGGCCCGGGGTCTCGGCGAGGCCGGCGGCCGGGCCTCCGGCGCGCTGGGCCGCGCGGCGCTGTGCGCCGGAGGCTTACGGGCCGCGCAGCTCACCGAAGTGCGCGATCCCTGGACGGTGTTGACCGGACTCGGCGAGCTCCTCGGCGAGGTGGGCATAGCCCTGGTGGGCGTCGCCTGCGCCTGCGAGGAGGACGCCGTGTACTGGCAGTGCATAGAAGGCATCGACGCCGCCGACGAGACAGCCGACCGGATCGGCGGGCTGCTGAGACGGCTCGCCCTGCGGGAGCGGGGAGGTGCCGCATGAGAAGGACGGCGTGGAACGCGGGCGCGGGCCTGGCCGCGCCGGTGGTGCTGTGGGTGTCGTCAGTCGGTGCCGGCGCCGCCCTGGTCCGTGGTCCCCTCGGCGGTCCGCCCGGCCGCGGACGGCCGCTCCGACGACTGAAGGTCGGCGTCGAGCTGCGTCAGATCGGCGTTGAGCGCCGCCATCAGCTCCTCCATCTGCTGCAGCAGGCCCTTGGGTGCGCCCTGCTGCTGGGAAGCGGCCTGGTTGGGCACGGCCTCGTCGGGCACGGCTTCCTGGGTCATGGTGGCCTCCTCGGCCCTCGCCCTCCCACGGGGGGCGGGCGGCGTTGCGTTCGACGCCCCCGGCAGCGAACACCGGTGCGCGGGCCGGGCGGTCCGGCTCCGCCCGAGCCAACGATCTCCGGCCGCGCCGGGACACTGGCGGATACTCCGCCGGCCGGCCGTGCCCGGGTGTTTTCACCCGGCCGGAGTGAGTCGGGCGGGGTGGAGGGTCGCGGGTTGACGGGTGTTCGAAGGTGCAGGATGGGGGCCCGGGCCGCGGCCGGCGCGGTGCCGGAGTGCTGGAGGAGCCCCTGTGATGTCCCCGCCCACCACCCCCCTCGCCGACGCGCTCGCGCGCGGCCCGCTCGTCCTGGACGGCGGACTGTCCAACCAGCTGGTGGCCCAGGGCTGTGACCTGTCCGACGAGCTGTGGTCGGCCCGGCTGCTCGCCGACGCACCCGAGCAGATCGAGGCGGCCCACACGGCGTACGTCCGGGCCGGCGCCCGGGTGCTCATCACCGCCAGCTACCAGGCCACCTTCGAGGGCTTCGCCCGGCGCGGCATGGGTCCGGAGCCGGCGGCCGCGCTGCTGCGGCGCAGCGTGGAGCTGGCGCGCCGGGCCGCCGGCCGGGCCGAGCAGGAGGTGTGGGTCGCGGCGTCCGTCGGCCCGTACGGGGCGATGCTCGCCGACGGGAGCGAATACCGGGGCCGCTACGGCCTGACCGTGGCGGAGCTGGAGCGCTTCCACCGCCCGCGGATCGAGGCCCTGGCGGCGGCCGGCCCGGATGTGCTGGCCCTGGAGACCGTTCCCGACACGGACGAGGCCAGGGCCCTGCTCCGGGCGGTGCGCGGCTGCGGAGTGCCGGTCTGGCTCTCGTACAGCGTGAGCGATACCGGCACGCGCGCCGGCCAGCCGCTGTCCGAGGCGTTCGCGGTGGCCGCGGACGACGACCAGGTCGTCGCGGTCGGGGTCAACTGCTGCGAGCCCGCCGACGCGGACCGGGCCGTGGAGGTCGCGGCCCGGGTGACGGGCAAGCCGGTGGTGGTCTATCCGAACAGCGGGGAGGGATGGGATGCGCAAGCACGGGACTGGAAGGGACGCGCCACGTTCGACGCCACCCGGCTCGGCGCCTGGCGCTCCGCGGGTGCCCGCCTCATCGGCGGTTGCTGCCGCGTGGGCTCGGAGCGGATTGCCGAGCTGGCGGCACTGGTGGAGGCCGAGGGGTGAGCGCCCCCGCGCGGGGGCACTAAGCGGCGTGCCAGCGGTTGCGGCCGTCGGAGCCGGGGCCGCAGACCATGGGGGTGCCCTTGGCGGTGACCCCGGTGGCCCCTTGAGGAGCGCAGAAGGAGCCGCCGCGCACGGTGGTGGCTCCGCCGCCTCCGCCCGAGGACGAGCTGCCGCCGGAGCCGGTGCCACCGCTGTCACCGGAGCCCCGGGAGCCGGAATCTCCCGAGGGGCTGCCCTCCGCATCGCCGGTGCCGCCGGACGTCCTGGAGCGGGCAGCGCCGCTCTGGGCACCGGAGTGGGATCCGGAGGTGTCCTCGTCCGCCGGGTGGTCGCCCCGCTGGTCCGCCCGGCGGGCCGGGGCGGTGGCTGCGGTAGGTGTCGGGTGCAGCGTGGAGTTCCGGCTGCCGGGGAGCAGGTGGGTAATGTCCTTGGACGCCTCGCCGTCGGTGGGGTTCACCGCGCTCGGCGTCTGCGGACCGGGGCTCGACGACGGGGAGGGCGAGGCCGTGGTGGTGGCGGACGGCGTGGCCTTTTCCGTGGCTGCCGGCTTCGAATCCGCACGATGTGCCTTTTTCTCGTCCGGGGGATCGGATATGAGAAGCAAGAGAAACCAGAGGCCGGACACCACACTGACGACGATCTTTTTACGCGTGGACCAACGGCCCAGCCACGCCAGCAGAATGCCGGCCGGCGGGAAAAGCACGAGCAGCGTGATGCACAGTGCCGGATGCTGCCACCCACGCCGGGGCCGCGACACCGTCGTGGCGTAGGGATGGGGCGGGTCCTGCGAGATGGCGGGCATGAGGGCTCCGGCGGTGGCGGGATCGACAGGCGCAGCACTGTAGTCCGCGGGCACGACCGGGGCCGGCTGATCACACAATTATCGCCCGCGGTATCGGCCCCTCCCTTTCCGGGGGGTGGATGTGCGGGGGAAAATAGGTCGTCTCTTCGGAGGGGTCAGGAGACAATCGCTCCTGTGTTCCTGACGATCAGTGCCTTCGGCACCCCCGGACGTCCCGCTACCGACCTCGGCTTTCTGCTGCACAAACATCCCGGCAAGGCGCAGCAGTTCTCCACTTCCCATGGCACCGCGCATGTCCTCTACCCCGAGGCGAGCGCGGAGCGCTGCACGGCGGCGCTGCTCCTTGAGGTCGATTCGGTGGCCCTGGTCCGTCGCGGCAAGGACAAGGGCCGGGGCGGCGCGCCGGATACGGCACTGGCCCAGTACGTCAACGACCGCCCCTACGCGGCCTCCTCGCTGCTGGCCGTGGCCATCGGCAGCGTCTTCTCCAGCGCCGTCAAGGGACAGTGCGCGGCCCGTCCGGAACTGCCGGGGCAGGAACAGCCCTTGCGCATCGAGGTGCCCGTCCTTCCGGCCCGCGGAGGCGCGGCGCTGGTGGAGCGGCTCTTCGCGCCACTGGGATGGACGGTGACGGCCCGGCCGGTGGCGCTGGACGAGCGGTTCCCCGAGTGGGGCGCATCGCGGTACGTCTCGCTGGTGCTGGAGGGCGAGCTCCGGCTGTCCGACGCGCTGCGCCACCTGTACGTGCTGCTGCCCGTCCTCGACGACGGCAAGCACTACTGGGTGACGCCCGACGAGGTCGACAAGCTGCTGCGCCACGGCGAGGGGTGGCTGGAGGGCCACCCCGAACAGCGCCTGATCACCAGCCGCTACCTCGCCGGTCGCTGGTCCCTGACCCGGGACGCGCTCGAACGCCTCGCCCTGGCCCGGCTCGCCGAGGCCGACGACTCCGAGGCCGAGGAGCTCGACAACGCGGTCGACGAGAAGGAGGACACCGAGGAGCGGCCCGTCCCCCTGGCCGTGCAGCGGCGCGCGGCGATCGTCGACGCCCTGCGCAAGGCCGGCGCGGCGCGGGTGCTCGACCTCGGATGCGGGCAGGGTCAGCTGGTGGGGGAGCTGCTCAAGGACGTGCGCTTCACCGAGATCGTCGGCGTGGACGTCTCCGTCCGCGCGCTGAAGGAAGCCTCGCGGCGGCTGCGCCTGGACCGGATGCCGGAGCGGCAGGCCGCCCGCGTCGCCCTGCTGCAGGGCTCGCTCGCCTACACCGACCGGCGGCTGAACGGGTACGACGCGGCCGTGCTCAGCGAGGTCATCGAGCACCTCGACCTGCCCCGGCTGCCCGCACTGGAGTACGCGGTCTTCGGCGCCGCCCGACCGGCGACGGTCGTGGTGACCACCCCGAACGTGGAGTACAACGTTCGCTGGGAGAGCCTCCCGGCCGGCCACGTGCGCCACGCGGACCACCGCTTCGAGTGGACCCGCGAGGAGTTCCGTGACTGGGCCGCGAAGGTCGCCGAGCGGCACGGATACGCAGTGGAGTTCATACCGGTGGGCCCGGACGACCCCGAGGTGGGGCCGCCGACCCAGATGGCCGTCTTTCACCGGCGCGACCAGCACGAGACGCCCGCCAAGGGCAGCGAGCACGACAAGCATGACCTGAAGGACCAGCGCGGCCTGGAGAACCAGCGCCACCGGCGCGACACGACCCGTACCCACGAGACCCCGAAGGAGGCGGAAGCCGTATGACCACGACGAGCACCACCGTCGCCGTCCCCGACCTGTCCCTCGTGGTCCTCGTCGGTGCCACCGGCTCCGGCAAGTCCACCTTCGCCGCACGCCACTTCAAGCCGACCGAGACCATCTCGTCCGACTTCTGCCGCGGGCTCGTCAGCGACGACGAGAACGACCAGAGCGCCAGCAAGGACGCCTTCGACGTCCTGTACTACATCGTCGGCAAGCGGCTCGCGGCCGGCCGGCTGACCGTGGTCGACGCGACCAACGTGCAGCCCGAGGCCCGCAAGCAGCTCGTACGGCTGGCGCGCGAGCACGACGTGCTGCCCGTCGCCATCGTCCTCGACATCCCCGAGGACGTCTGCGCCGAGCGCAACGCCGCCCGCCCCGACCGGGCCGGTGTCGCCCGCCGCGTCATCCAGCGCCACCAGCGCGAACTGCGCCGTTCCCTCAAGCACCTGGAACGCGAGGGCTTCCGCAAGGTGCACGTGCTGCGCGGCGTCGAGAAGGTCGCGGCGGCCGAAGTCGTCCGCGAGCGCCGGTTCAACGACCTGCGGCACCTGACGGGCCCCTTCGACATCGTCGGCGACATCCACGGCTGCCGCTCCGAGCTGGAGAGCCTGCTCACCGCACTGGGCTACGACCTCGTCCGCGACGGGTCCGGCCGCCCGGTGGACGCCGTGCACCCCGAGGGGCGCACCGCCGTCTTCGTTGGCGACCTCGTCGACCGAGGCCCCGACAGCCCCGGCGTGCTGCGCCTGGTCATGGGCATGGTCGCCGCCGGGCACGCCCTGTGCGTCCCCGGCAACCACGAGAACAAGCTGGCCCGGTTCCTGGGCGGCCGGCAGGTCAAGGTGGCGCACGGTCTGGCCGAGACGGTCGAGCAGATGGAGCGCGAGGCGCAGCGGGAACCGGAGTTCCGCGAGAAGGCGCGGGCCTTCATCGACTCGCTCGTCAGCCACTACGTCCTCGACGGCGGGCAGCTGGTCGTGTGCCACGCCGGACTGCCCGAGAAGTACCACGGCCGCACCTCCGGACGGGTCCGCTCGCACGCCCTGTACGGCGACACGACGGGGGAGACGGACGAGTTCGGGCTGCCCGTGCGCTACCCCTGGGCGGAGGACTACCGGGGCCGCGCTGCCGTCGTGTACGGCCACACGCCGACGCCCTCGGCCACCTGGCTCAACAACACCATCTGCCTGGACACCGGCGCCGTCTTCGGCGGCAAGCTGACGGCGCTGCGCTGGCCCGAGCGCGAGCTCGTGGACGTACCCGCCGAGCAGGTCTGGTACGAGCCCGTGAAGCCGCTGGCCGCCGAGGCGCCCGGCGGCGCGGACGGCCGTCCGCTCGACCTCGCCGACGTCACCGGGCGCCGCGTCGTGGAGACCCGGCACCTGGGCCGGGTGGCGGTGAGGGAGGAGAACGCCGCGGCGGCCCTGGAGGTCATGAGCCGCTTCGCCGTCGACCCCCGGCAGCTCGTCTACCTGCCCCCGACCATGGCCCCCTGCGCCACCTCGAAGGAGGAGGGATACCTGGAGCACCCGGCCGAGGCGTTCGCCGCGTACCGCGCGGACGGGGTGCGGCAGGTGATCTGCGAGGAGAAGCACATGGGCTCCCGCGCGGTGGTGCTCGTCTGCCGGGACGAGGAGACGGCGCGCGAACGCTTCGGCGCGGCCGAGGGGCTTCCCGGGGCGGTGTTCACCCGTACGGGGCGGCCGTTCTTCGACGACGCCGGCCTGGCGGGGCGCTTGCTGGGCCGGCTGGGCGAGGCCGTCGGCGGTGCCGGCCTGTGGGAGGAGCTGGAGACGGACTGGCTGCTGCTGGACGCGGAGCTGATGCCGTGGTCGCTGAAGGCGACCGGTCTGCTCCGTCACCAGTACGCGGCCGTGGGCGCCGCCGCCCGTACGGCCTTCCCCGGCGCGCTCGCCGCGCTGGAGGCGGCCGCGGCGCGCGGCGTGGACGTCTCGGCCCTGCTCGACCGCCAGCGTGAGCGTGCGGAGGACGCCGCGGCCTTCACGCAGGCGTACGGGCGCTACTGCTGGCCGGTGGGCGGCAGCGGGGAGGACGGCCTGGAGGGCATCCGTCTGGCGCCGTTCCAGATCCTGGCCGCCCAGGGGCGCAGCCTCGCCGCGTTGCCGCACGACGAGCAGCTGGCGCTGATCGACCGGCTCGTCGAGGCGGACGGTGCCGGGGTGCTCGCTCCCACGCGTCGGCTGCTGGTCGACACCGGGGACGAGGCGTCCGTGGCCGAGGGCACGCGGTGGTGGCTGGAGATGACCGCCGCCGGTGGCGAGGGCATGGTCGTCAAGCCGCTCGGGTCCCATGTCCGGGGCGAGGACGGCAGGCTCGTCCAGCCCGGTATCAAGTGCCGGGGCCGGGAGTACCTGCGCATCATCTACGGGCCGGACTACACCCGCCCGGAGAACCTCTCCCGCCTGCGCATACGTCACCTCGGCCACAAGCGCTCCCTGGCCCTGCGCGAGTACGCGCTCGGCCTGGAGGCCCTGGACCGCCTGGCGGCGGGCGAGCCCCTGTGGCGGATCCACGAGGCGGTCTTCGCGGTCCTGGCCCTGGAATCCGAACCGGTGGACCCCCGCTTGTAGCCGCCCCCTCCGGCCCGCCCCTGGCCGGGGCCGGCCACCACCACGGCCGAGGCCCGCCCCCCGGGGGGGGGCGCGGCCCGGCCCGGCCTCGGCCCCGCGCCCCGGGCCGAGCGGTCAGGACCCGAGCCCGACCGGGGGCCGGCCCGGCGGGGCCCGGTCCGGCGGGGTCCGGTCTCGGCCGGAGCCGGCCTCCGGTCAGGATCGGCCTCCGCTGGTGGCCGGCGCGCCCCCCGACCGGGCCAGCCGCCACCACGCCGAGGCCCGGCCTCGGGGTCTCGTCCTCGCGACGGGCCTTGTGCTGGGCCGGGACCGCCGCGACGCCCTGGGTGCCGTCGAGCGGCCGGCAGCGGGCGGGGAGCTGGCGGTGCACGGCGGGGACGGCGACGCGCAGGGAGGGTAGCCCGCCCTTGCCGCCCTTGGCCTCGACGGCGCGCAGTCCGTCCTGGGGTCAGCTCCCGCTGGAGGCCGCGCTGGTGTAATCCGGATCGATCAGGAATCGAGAAGCGCGGTCACGGAGCCGCCTCTAGCCTGCTCATCATGGACATCACCATTCACACGACTTCTCTTCCGCACGACGACCCGGACGCGTCGCTCGCCTTCTACCGCGACGTCCTCGGCTTCGAGGTCCGCAGCGATGTCGGGCAGGGCAGGATGCGCTGGATCACGGTCGGCCCGGCCGGTCAGCCGGGCACGTCGATCCTTCTGGTGCCGCCTGCCGTCGATCCCGGCATCACCGAGGACGAACGCCGGACGATCACCGAGATGATGGCCAAGGGAACCTACGGGTGGATCATGCTGGCCACCCCGGACCTAGACGCCACGTTCGAGAAGGTGCAGGCCGGTGATACCGAGGTCGTCCAGGAGCCGACCGAGCAGCCGTACGGCGTCCGCGACTGCGCGTTCCGCGACCCCGCGGGCAACCTGGTCCGCATCCAGGAGCTGCGCTGAGCTGGGCGGGTATCGATGCGGCCGTGCGGGCCGACATCGTGGGGCCCGACCGAACGACGAAGGGGAGGGTTCTCATGTGTGAGCCTGAATGGCGGCGTGCACGCGTCCAGGCGCAACGCCTGGCTGATCTTGCGCGGCTGCGCCGCGTCCGCGACCGGATCGACAGGGAATACGCGCAGCCGCTGAACGTGGAGGCGCTCGCCCATGCTGTGAACATGTCCGCCGGGCACCTGAGCCGGCAGTTCCGGGCCGCCTACGGTGAGTCGCCGTACGCGTACCTGATGACGCGTCGCATCGAACGGGCGACGGCGCTGCTGCGGCGGGGCGACCTCAGCGTGACCGAGGTCTGCTTCGCGGTCGGCTGCGCGTCGCTGGGAACGTTCACCACCCGCTTCACCGAGCTGGTCGGCATGCCGCCCGGGGCCTTCCGGCGCCAGGCGGCGGAGGCGACGGCCGACCCTGCGGATGCCGCGGGTACAGCCCGCGACGCGGGGCCGGCGATCACGGTGGAGGGGATGCCGGCGTGCGTGGCGAAGCAGGTCTCAAGACCGGTCAGGAATCGAGAAGCCCCGGGCGCCGCACCGCCCCTAGCGTGATGGTCATGGCAACCACCACTCCCACCGCAGCCGCCACGTCCCTCACGTCCGTCACCCTTGAGGTGGCCGACCCCGAGGCCGCCCGCCGCTTCTACAGCGCCTTCGGCGTGGACACGTACCTGCGCCTGCGGAAGTCCGAGGCGCCCTCCACCGGATTCCGCGGCTTCACCCTGGGGATCACGGTGCCCGGGCCGGCCACCGTCGACGGCTTCGTCGGCGCCGCCGTGGACGCCGGTGCCACGGTCCTGAAGCCCGCCGCGAAGTCGCTGTGGGGCTACGGCGGCGTCGTCCAGGCCCCGGACGGGACGATCTGGAAGATCGCGACCTCGGCGAAGAAGGACACCGGCCCCGACACCCGCGAGATCGACGAGATCGTCCTGCTGCTCGGCGTCGAGGCCGTGAAGGCCACCAAGCAGTTCTACGCCGGGCGGGGCCTGACCGTGGCCAAGAGCTTCGGCGGCAAGTACGTCGAGTTCGCCCCCGGTCAGTCCAGCCCCGTCAAGCTGGCGCTGTACAAGCGTCGCGCCCTGGCCAAGGACCTCGGCGTCCCCGCCGACGGCACGGGCTCGCACCGCATCGTCCTCGGCAGCACCGCCGACGCCTTCACCGACCTGGACGGGTTCGTCTGGGAGGCTGCCGCGTCGCTCGCCCTCACGCCGTCCTGCTGACTCCACCCCCCACCGGATGCCCCACCGGGCACCCCCCCAACCCGGCGGCCCCCGCCATCCGCTCCCCGTCCGCCCCAGGCTTCCGTCGTCGGTGCCGAGTGATCACGGCGGGTTCAGGTCAGGATGGGGGGATGGGATTCCATGTCGATTCCGAGGCCGGGCGGCTGCGCCGTGTCATCCTGCACCGCCCCGACCTGGAGCTGAAGCGGCTCACGCCGTCCAACAAGGACGCTCTCCTCTTCGACGACGTGCTCTGGGTGCGCCGCGCCCGCGCCGAGCACGACGGCTTCGCCGACGTGCTGCGCGAGCGCGGCGTGGAGGTGCACCTCTTCCAGGACCTGCTGGAGGAGAGCCTGCGGGTGCCGGCCGCGCGGGCACTCGTTCTCGACCGGGTGTTCGACGAGAAGGAGTACGGCCCCCTCGCCACCGATCACCTGCGGGCCGCGTTCGACGGGATGCCGGTGGGCGAGCTGGCCTCGTGGCTCGTCGGGGGGATGACCAAGCGGGAGTTCCTGGCGCGGCACTCCGAGCCGGTCTCGGTCCGCTTCCACGTCATGGACATGGACGACTTCCTGCTCAATCCGCTGCCCAACCACCTCTTCACCCGCGACACCTCGGCCTGGATCTACGACGGCGTGTCCGTCAACGCCATGCGGTGGCCCGCGCGGTGGCACGAGACCATGCACTACGAGGCCGTCTACCGTCACCACCCCCTCTTCGCCCAGGGCGGCTTCCACATCTGGTGCGACGGCCAGTCGGCCTACCCCTCCACCATCGAGGGCGGTGACGTGCTCGTCATCGGCGAGGGCGCGGTGCTGATCGGCATGAGCGAGCGGACCACCCCGCAGGCGGTGGAGATGCTGGCCCGCGGGCTGTTCGCGGCGGGCTCGGCCCGCACGATCGTGGCGCTGGACATGCCCAAGACGCGCGCGTTCATGCACCTGGACACCGTGATGACCATGGTCGACGGCGACACCTTCACCCAGTACGCGGGGCTCGGCATGCTCCGTTCGTACACCATCGAGCCGGGCGTCGGCGAGCGCGAGCTGAAGGTCACCGACCACCCGCCCGAGCACATGCACCGCGCGATAGCCGCCGCCCTGGGCCTGGATTCCATTCGGGTGCTCACCGCCCGGCAGGACGTCCACGCCGCCGAGCGCGAACAATGGGACGACGGCTGCAACGTGCTGGCCATAGAGCCCGGGGTGGTGGTTGCCTACGAACGGAACGCGACGACCAACACCTTCCTGCGCAAGCACGGGATCGAGGTCATCACCATCCCCGGCAGCGAACTGGGCCGGGGCCGCGGCGGTCCGCGCTGCATGAGCTGTCCCGTCGAGCGGGACCCGGTGCCGGGCGCCTGAGTCACCGGACACCGGACCCATCTGCATAATGATGCGAGTGGTCGTATAGACTTACGTTTTTGGCGTCTATGCGCGTGTACAGCGCACTGTTGATGACCTAGGAGCCCATCCCATGGCGACAGACCTCAAGGGCCGTCACTTCCTCAAGGAGACGGACCTCACTGCCGAGGAGTTCCACAGCCTGATCGAGCTGGCTGCCGAGCTCAAGGCCGCCAAGCGGGCGGGCACCGAGCGGCCCTGCCTGCAGGGTCGCAATATCGCGCTCCTCTTCGAGAAGACCTCCACCCGCACCCGCTGCGCCTTCGAGGTCGCCGCCGCGGACCAGGGAGCCCGTACGACCTATCTCGACCCGAACGGTTCGCAGATCGGCCACAAGGAGTCCGTCCGCGACACCGCCCGGGTGCTCGGCCGGATGTTCGACGCCATTCAGTACCGCGGCCACGGCCAGTACATCGTCGAGGAGCTGGCCGCGTACGCCGACGTGCCGGTCTACAACGGCCTCACCGACGAGTGGCACCCCACCCAGATGCTGGCGGACGTGCTCACCATGACCGAGCACACGGCCAAGCCGCTGGAGCACGTCGCCTATGCCTACCTCGGCGACGCCCGGTACAACATGGGCAACTCCTACCTCGTCACCGGCGCCCTGCTGGGCATGGACGTGCGCATCGTCGCCCCCGAGGAGCTCTGGCCGGCCCCCGAGGTCGTCGCCCGCGCCCGGCGGCTGGCCGAGTCCAGCGGGGCGCGCATCACCCTCACCGAGGACGTCGCCGAAGGTGTGCGCGGTGCGGACTTCATCGCCACCGACGTGTGGGTGTCGATGGGCGAGCCCAAGGAGGTCTGGGACGCCCGCATCGCCCTGCTCGCCCCGTACACCGTCACCATGGACGTCCTGCGCGCGACCGGGAACCCGGCCGTGAAGTTCCTGCACTGCCTGCCGGCCTTCCACGACCTGGGCACCACCGTCGGCCGCGAGATCTACGAGCGCCACGGCCTGACGGCGCTGGAGGTCACCGACGAGGTCTTCGAGTCGGTGCACTCCGTCGTCTTCGACGAGGCCGAGAACCGGATGCACACCATCAAGGCGGTGCTGGTGGCCACGCTGGCCCGCTGATCCGGGCGGGGCCGCGCATCCCGCGCCCCCGGCCCCGCCCCACCCGCCGCACGCGTGCGCACCTCCCCCTACCCGCCGCACGCGTGCGCGCCCCCGCCCCACCCGCCGCACGCGTGCGCGACCGGGCCTCCAGCCCTATCGCGCACTCGTGACGACGGTCACGCAGCGGTGATAGCTTCACCGGGCAGGCACCAGCCCCTCCCGGCTGAAGGAGGCCGTGCTCCATGAGTCCGTTCACCGGCTCCGCGTCCCGCACCGAGGAATGGCGGCACCTGCGCCTGACCCTCGACGCCGGCGTCGCCACCGTCACCCTCGCCCGCCCCGCCAAGCTCAACGCCCTCACCTTCGGCGCCTACGCCGACCTGCGCGACCTCCTCCCCGAACTCGCCCGCGACGGCTCCGTACGGGCCCTCGTGCTCGGCGGCGAGGGCCGCGGCTTCTGCTCCGGCGGCGACGTCGACGACATCATCGGCGCCACCCTGGCCATGGACACCCGCCGCCTCCTCGACTTCAACCGCATGACCGGCCAGGTCGTCCGGGCCCTGCGCGAGTGCCCCTTCCCCGTCGTCGCCGCCGTGCACGGGGTCGCGGCGGGCGCCGGCGCCGTCCTCGCCCTCGCCGCAGACTTCCGCGTCGCCGACCCGACCGCCCGCTTCGCCTTCCTCTTCACCAAGGTCGGCCTCTCCGGCGGCGACATGGGCGCCGCCTACCTCCTGCCCCGCGTCGTCGGCCTCGGCCACGCCACCCGCCTGCTGATGCTCGGCGAGCCCGTCCACGCCGACGAGGCCGAACGCATCGGCCTCATCAGCCGACCGGCCCCCGAGGGCGAGGCGCCGGCCGCCGCCGCGGCCCTCGCCCGCCGCCTCGCCGACGGCCCCGCCCTCGCCCACGCCCAGACCAAGGCCCTGCTCACCGCCGAGCTCGACATGCCCCTCTCCGCCGCCGTCGAACTCGACGCCGCCACCCAGGCCCTGCTCATGAACAGCGCCGACTACGCCGAGTTCCACGCCGCCTTCACCGAGAAGCGGCCCCCCGCGTGGCAGGGACGATGACGGCGGCCGCACGGGTCGCCGTCATCGGCGGCGGCCCCGGCGGGCTCTACGCCGCCGCCCTCCTCAAACGCCAGGCGCCCGGCCGCGACATCACCCTGTGGGAACGCAACGCCCCCGACGACACCTTCGGCTTCGGCGTCGTTCTCTCCGCCGGGACCCTCGGCGGCATCGAGCACGCCGACCCCGAGGTGTACGCGGCGCTCCGCCGCGAGTTCGTGCACTGGGACGACATCGACGTGGTCCACCGCGGCAGGGTGCTGCGCTCCGGCGGCCACGGCTTCGCCGCCCTCGGCCGCCACCGGCTCCTGGCGATCCTGCAGGCCCGCTGCCGCTCGCTCGGCGTCGCCCTGAAGTTCGGCACCGAAGCCCCGGCCGTCACCGACCTGGCCCGCTCCCACGACCTCGTCATCGCCGCCGACGGCGTCCACAGCCGCACCCGCGACACCCACCGCGACCTCTTCGGCCCCACCCTCACCACACACCGCTGCCGCTACATCTGGCTGGCCGCCGACTTCGCCCTCGACGCCTTCCGCTTCGAGACCGCCGAGACCGAGCACGGCGTCATGCAGTTGCACGCCTACCCCTTCGCCCCCGGCGCCAGCACCGTCATCGTCGAGATGCGCGAGGAGGTCTGGCGGCGGGCCGGCCTCGACCGCTGCGACGAGCAGGAGTCCGCGCAGCGGTGCGCCGCGTACTTCGCCGGCCTCCTCGGCGGCCGGCCCCTGCGCTCCAACCGCTCCGCCTGGACCGCCTTCCGCACCGTCGTCAACGACCGCTGGTCACACGGCCGTACGGTCCTGCTCGGCGACGCCGCCCACACCGCGCACTTCTCCATCGGCTCCGGCACCAAGCTCGCCGTCGAGGACGCCCTGGCGCTGGCCGGCCACGTCCGGGACGCCGCCACGGTGCCGGAGGCCCTGGCCGCATACGAGGCCGAGCGACGACCGGTCGTCGAGTCCACCCAGCGCGCGGCCCGCGCCAGCCTTGAGTGGTTCGAGGACCTCGCCCTCCACACCGGGGGGCCGCCGCACCGGTTCGCCTTCGACCTCCTCACCCGCAGCCGCCGCGTCACCCACGACAACCTCCGCCTGCGCGATCCCGGCTTCGTGGCGGCCGTCGAGCGCGAGGCCGGCGTCCCGCCCGGCACCCCGCCGATGTTCACCCCGTTCCGGCTGCGCGGCCTGACCCTGCGCAACCGCGTCGTCGTCTCCCCGATGGACATGTACTCCGCCACCGACGGCACCCCCGGCGACTTCCACCTCGTCCACCTCGGCGCGCGCGCCCTGGGCGGAGCCGGCCTGGTGATGACGGAAATGGTCTGCGTCAGCGAACAGGGGCGGATCACCCCCGGCTGCGCGGGCCTGTACGCACCCGCCCACGAACGGGCCTGGCGCCGCATCACCGGCTTCGTCCACGACCGGGCGCCGGGCACCGCCATCGGCGTGCAGCTCGGCCACTCCGGCCGTAAGGGCTCCACCCGCCTGATGTGGGACGGCATCGACCAGCCCCTCCCCGACGGCAACTGGCCGCTCGTCGCGCCCTCCGCGCTGCCGTACCGCCCCGGCGTCAACCAGATCCCGCACGCCCTGATCGCCGACGAACTGCGGGCGATCCGCGCGCAGTTCGTCCGCTCGGCCGCGTCCGCCGCCCGCGCCGGCTTCGACCTCCTCGAACTGCACTGCGCCCACGGCTACCTGCTCTCCAGCTTCCTCTCCCCCCTCACCAACCACCGCGACGACGCCTACGGCGGCAGCCTGCGCGGCCGGCTCGCCTATCCGCTGGAGGTCTTCGACGCCGTGCGGGCCGTGTGGCCCGCGGAACGGCCGATGACGGTACGGATCTCCGCCACCGACTGGGCGCCGGGCGGCACGACGGGGGACGACGCGGTCGTCATCGCGCGGGCCTTCGCCGAGCACGGGGCCGATGCCGTCGACGTGTCGACCGGGCAGGTCGTGCCGGAGGAACGGCCGGCGTACGGGCGCTCGTACCAGACGCCGTTCGCCGACCGCATCCGGCAGGAGGCCGGGGTGCCGGTGATCGCCGTGGGGGCCATATCGTCCTGGGACGACGTGAACTCCCTGATCCTGGCGGGCCGCGCCGACCTCTGCGCGCTGGGCCGCCCCCACCTGTACGACCCGGCGTGGACCCTCCACGCGGCAGCCGAGCAGGACTACGCGGGGCCGGGCGCCCCCTGGCCCGTCCCGTACCGCGCCGGCAGCCGCAAACCCCCGGCCGGCCGCGGGAGCTGAGACCCCCGTACTGCCCGGCCCGGACCCGTACGCCTAGGCCAGCCCCGCCGCCACGAACCGCCCCCCGGCATCGCGCAGCCGCGTGTGCAGGGCGCCGAAGACGCGGGCCGCCCGCCCCCCGGGCCAGTCCGCCGGCAGCAGGGCCGCGGGCAGGCCCGGGTCCGCGTACGGCAGGCGGCGCCAGGAGTCCAGCGCGAGGAGGTAGTCGCGGTAGGCCGCCTCCGGCGGCACCGGCTTGCGGCGGGCCCACCGCCGCAGCACCGGTTCGTGGGCCTCCAGGAACGCCCGGTGCTGCCGGGCCAGCGCGTCCAGGTCCCACCAGCGGGCCACCGCCTCCGCCGTCGGCTCGAAGCCCAGGTGGCTGCCCCGGAAGAGGTCGACGTAGTCGGCCAGCCCGAGGCGCTGCAGGGTGTGCCGCGTCTCCTCGTGCACATGGGCGGGGGCCACCCACACGCCCGGTGCCGCCGTGCCGAAGCCCAGCCGCGCCAGCCGGGAGCGCAGCAGGTGCCGCTTGTGCCGCTCCTGCTCCGGGACCGAGAAGACGGCCAGCAGCCAGCCGTGGCCCGGGCGGGCCGAGGGGCGGCCGTAGATGCGCCGGTCGCCGTCCTCCAGCAGCTGACGGGCGGCGTCCGAGAGCCCGTAGCCCGCGGCGCCGTCGGGCGTGCGGTCCGCGACCAGCAGGCCGCGCCGCTTGAGCCGGGAGACGGCGGACCGTACAGACGGCGAGTCCACGCCCACCGAGCCCAGCAATCTGATCAGCGCCGCGATCGGCACCGGGCCGGCGGGGGCGTCGACGCAACCGCGTCCGTACGCGCCGTAGAAGGTGACGATGAGGGACCGGGGGGTGTGGAGCGGTTGCTGGTCAGTCACGGGGAAACTGTAAAGCGCCCGCGCGCAGCCGGAATCGCTGCAGTTTGCCGGTGGGCGTGCGGGGGAGGGCGTCGTGGAACACGATCTCGCGAGGGCACTTGTACGGCACGATCTCCTTTTTGGTGAACTCCCGCAGAACCACCGTCGTTTCGGCGGTGCGCGGCACACCCGCCCGCAGGACCACATGGGCGACGACGACCTGCCCGCGGCGCTCGTCCGGACGGCCGACGACGGCTGCTTCGAGGACGTCGGGGTGGCGCAGCAGAGCCTCCTCCACCTCGGGGCCGGAGATGTTGCAGCCGGCCGAGATGATCATGTCGTCGGCGCGGGCGACATAGCGGAAGTGGCCGTCGGGGTCACGGATGTAGGTGTCGCCGGTGAGGTTCCAGCCGTCGCGGACGTACGCCCGCTGGCGGTCGTCGGAGAGGTAGCGGCAGCCGGTGGGTCCGCGCACGGCCAGCAGTCCCGGCTCGCCGTCGGGCGCGGGCCGCCCGTCGGCGCCGAGGACGCGGGCCTCGTAGCCGGGGACGGGCAGGCCGGTCGTGCCGGGGCGGATGCGGCCGTCGGCCGCGGAGATGAAGATGTGCAGCATTTCGGTGGCGCCGATGCCGTTGATGACCCGCAGTCCGGTGGCGCGGTGCCAGGCGTGCCACAGGGCGGCGGGCAGGTGCTCGCCCGCCGAGACGCATCTGCGCAGCGACGAGACGTCGTACGCGCCGAGCGTGTCCAGCATGGCCCGGTAGGCGGTCGGTGCGGTGAACAGCACGGTGACGCGGTGGCGTTGGATCCGCTCCAGCAGCTGCTCGGGGCCGCAGCGGTCGGCCAGCAGGGTCGAGGCGCCCGCACGCAGGGGGAAGACGAGCAGGCCGCCCAGGCCGAACGTGAAGCCGAGCGGCGGTGTGCCGGCGAAGAGGTCGTCGGGGCGCGGGCGCAGGACGTGGGCCGAGAACGTGTCGGCCACGGCGAGCACGTCGCGGTGGAAGTGGAGGCAGCCCTTGGGGCGACCGGTGGTGCCGGAGGTGAACGCGATGAGCGCGACGTCGTCGGCGGAGGTGTCCGACGCGGCGTAGAATGTGGGTTTTTTGGCCGCACGCCGCAGCAGGTCGTCGGATGCGCCGCCGCCGTAGAGCGTAATCCGTAAGTGTGGCACCGCCGCCTTGATCAGGTCGTCGGCCGATCGGGTGTCGCACAGTGCGTGCCGCACCTGCGCGATCCGGCAGACGGTGGCCAGCTCCTGCGGGCGCTGCGCGGCGAGCACGGTCACGGCCACCGCGCCGGCCTTCATCACCGCGAGCCAACAGGCCGCCAGCCAGGGCGTGGTGGGCCCGCGCAGCAGCACCCGGTTGCCGGGAACGACCCCCAGGTCCGTGGTGAGGGTGTGGGCGATCCGGTCGACGTGCGCCCTGAGTTCGCCGTACGACCACACTCTGCCCGAGCCGTCCCGCACCGCCGGACGGTCCGGCCCCAGCCGTTCCACCGTCGCATCCAGCAGCTCCGCACCGCAGTTGAGCCGGCCGGGATAGCGCAGGCCCGGGGAGCCCGGGAGGTCGAAGCGGAGATCAGGCCATTGGCCGGGGGCCGGCAGGTGGTCGCGCGAGAAGGTGTCGACGTGGGCGGACCGGTTGAGCTCCATCGCGGATGCGCCCCCTCGCGCCGGGGAGGAATGGGAGGTGAACGGGGGTCTTGCCAGCGACTCGGATGCACTGTCAGCGTAACGAGTTGGTGACGGCAGTCAACAGAGCGCGATAACTCACGCACGGGAGGCGGGCCAGGTGACGACACCGTTCACAGGGGACGGGGAGCAGCGCAAGTGGTGTGCGCAGCTGCGTGCGCTCGCCGCGGAGCGGCTGCGCCCGCTGGCTGCCGCGGGCGCCCCCGGGCGCGTCAACCGGCCGCTCGTCGAGGCGCTCGGCGAGCTGGGCCTGCTCGCCCGCATGCTGCCGGCGCGCGGTCCCGTCCGCGCCACCGACCTGTGCCTGATGCGCGAGTCGCTCGCGCAGGAGTGCACGGAGGCCGAGACGGCCCTCGCCCTGCAGGGCCTCGGCGCGTACCCGGTCCTGCGCTACGGCAGCCCGCAGCAGCGCGCGCAGTGGCTGCCGCCGGTCGTCGCGGGCCGGGCGGTCGCCGCCTTCGCGCTGAGCGAACCGGGTGCGGGCTCCGACGCGGCGGCCTTGGAGCTGCGGGCCGAACCGGAGCCGTCCGGGGGCGGCTGGCGGCTCACCGGCGAGAAGTGCTGGATCTCCAACGCCCCCGACGCCGACGTGTACACCGTCTTCGCCCGTACGGGCCCGGCCGCCCGTGCCGCGGGCGTCACCGCCTTCCTCGTGCCCGCTGACCGCCCCGGCCTCACGGGCCGGCCGCTGGAGATGCTGGCACCGCACCCCGTCGGCACCCTCGCCTTCGACGCCGTTCCCGTCGGCCGCCAGGACGTCGTCGGCGAGGTCGGCGGCGGCTTCCGCGTCGCCATGGGCACGCTCGACCTGTTCCGCCCCAGCGTCGGGGCCTTCGCCGTCGGCATGGCGCGGGCCGCCCTCCGGGCGGCGCTGGCACACGCGGGCGAACGCCACGCGTTCGGAGGTCCGTTGAAGGACCTGCAGGCCGTCTCGCACACGCTCGCCGACATGGCCACCCGCACCGAGGCGGCCGCGCTGCTGGTACGCGCGGCGGCCGCGGCGTACGACGCGGGCGAGCCGGGCGTCGCCCGGCGCTCGGCGATGGCCAAGCTCTTCGCCACCGAGACCGCGCAGTACGTCGTCGACGCCGCCGTGCAGATCCACGGCGCCCGCGCGCTCCGCCGCGGCCACCTCCTCGAACACCTCTACCGGGAGGTCCGCGCGCCGCGCATCTACGAGGGCGCCACCGAGGTCCAGCGCGCGATCATCGCCCGGGAGCTGTACCGGAACGCGGAGGAGCGCGAGGACGACCATGGGGAGGTCAGCGGGGAGGTCCATGGGCAGGTCCACGCGAAGGAGCAAGCGAAGGGGGATGTGAAGGAGCAAGCGAAGGAGCAAGCGAAGGGGCAAGCGCAGGACGACGTGCAGGACGACGTGCGGGACCAGGAGGCCGGCTCATGACGTTGCGGCGCGTCAACCCCGCCGGGCTCTGCCCGCCCTCCGGCTTCAGCCACGCCGTCACGGCCACCGGTGACCGGCTGGTCTTCCTCGCGGGCCAGACCGCGCTCGACGCCGGCGGCCGGATCGTGGCGGGCGGCCTCCCGGAACAGTTCGAGCGCGCCCTGGCCAATCTGCTGGCCGCACTGCGCGCCGCCGGAGGCGAACCCCGCCACCTGGCACGGGTGACCGTCTACGCCACCGACGTCGCCGCGTACCGCGCGTGCGCGCGCGAACTGGGGGAGGTCTGGCGACGGCTGGCGGGCCGGGAGTACCCGGCCATGGCCGTCGTCGGCACCACCCGGCTGTGGGACGCGCAGGCGCTGGTGGAGCTGGACGGGGTGGCCGTGCTGCCCTGAGCGGACGGCCCGGTGTACGGTTTGCTGCCGGTATGGGTCCGCAGACGAAGGTGAGGGTGGCGTTTCGATGGCTTCTCGCCGGAGTGCCGGGCCGGCCGGTCCGACCTTCACCGAACGCGCCCGGCGGCAGCAGATCGTCGAGTGCGCCATCGACCTGATCTCCACCAGGGGCTACCCGGCGACGTCGCTGGCGGCGATCGCGGAAGAGGCCGGCATCTCCAAGGCCGCGGTCCTCTACCACTTCACGTCGAAGGACAAGCTGGACCGGGCGACGCTGGACCACGTGCTGGAGCAGTTCTTCGCGTACGTCACCGAGCGCGTGGAGCGGGAGCGGGACCCGGTCGAGGCCGTCGTCGCCTACGTTCGCGCGATGATCGGCTACCAGCAGGCCAACCGCCGCCACGTCCGGGTGATCACCGAGATGCTGCTCGACGACGGGGGCGGCACGCGACTGAAGACGCCGGGCTCCCACGACACCCACGACCGCTGGCAGCGCCTGGCCCGCATGCTGGCCGCGGGCCAGGAGGCGGGCCGGCTGCGGGAGTTCGACACCCGGACCACCGCCCTGGCCATCGGCGGGGCGATCGACAACGTGATCTCCTACTGGCTCGTCCACCCGGACGTCGATCTCGACGCCGCGGCCGACGAACTGGTGGCCTTCACCGTGAACGCGATCGAGCGCCGGGGCTGACCCCCGTCCGGCCCCGGCGCTCCGCTCACCTCCGCGCGAACGCCGGCGCCCGCTCGGGACGTATCCCGACCCCGCCGAGGTATCCGGCGAGGACGGGAAGCAGGGGGACGCGTCGCATCAGCCGGAGGGGCAGCGGAAGCCGGCCGGGGTCGAGGGTGCCGGCGAGCACCGGTCGCAACAGCGCTTCGTGCTCCCCCTGTTGTGACTTCTGGGTGAAGGCCACTGGGAGCATGCGCCGCCGCTGGACCCGTGCGAGGTCCTCGCCGCGGACCGCACCGCGCCGCAGGGGCTGCGCGAGGATCCGGGCGGCGGCGACGGCGTCCTGCACCGCGAGGTTGACCCCCACGCCGCCCGTCGGCGACATGATGTGCGCCGCGTCCCCGATGCAGAGCAGCCCCGGCCGGTGCCAGCGCCGCAGCCGCCCCATGGTCACCTCCAGCAGCTTGACGTCGTCCCAGGAACGGATCGTGCCGGTCACCTCCTCGCCCCAGCCGAAGAGTTCACCGAGGCTGTCGCGGAACCACTGGACACCGCGGGCGCGCAGCCGCGCGTCCGCGCCCTTCTCGATGAGGTAGGAGGTCTGGTAGTAGTCGCCCCGGTCCATCGTGACGGCGAACCGACGGCCCCGGGTGCGCATGAAGACCCGGCCCTCCTTGGAGCCGTCGCGCTGGGCCGGCACCCGGACGATCCACACGTCCATGGGGACGTCCACGTAGTCGGGGACCAGCCCGGCCGCCTCGCGGACCAGCGAGTCGCGCCCGTCGCAGGCGACGGTGAGGTCGGCCGCGAGCTCGCCCGGCGTGCCGTCCTCGTCGACGTAGCGCACACCGGTCACCCTGCCCCCGTCGGTGCGCAGCCCGGTGACCGCGGTGCGCATCCGCAGGGTGAAGGAGGGCTCCTCGGCGGCGGCGGTCGCGAGCAGATCGAGGAAGTCCCACTGCGGGACCATGGCGATGTAGGGATGCCGGCCGGGTATGCGCCGCAGGTCGGACAGGGTGATGACGGTGTCGTCGCCGATGTGCATCCGCACTTCGTGCAGCTTGCTGGCCGGCAGGCGTGCGAACCGTTCGCCGAGGCCGAGTTCGTCGAGCAGCCGCAGCGTCGAGGGGTGGACCGTGTCCCCGCGGAAGTCCCGCAGGAAGTCCTTGTGCTTCTCCAGGACGGTGACCTCGATGCCCGCCCTGGCGAGCAGCAGCCCCAGCATCATCCCCGCCGGACCCCCGCCCACCACGCAACACGTCGTGCGCTCCATGACGATTCCGCTCCCCTCCGGGTGGCTGACCGCTCGGTCAGCCATCTAACCGAGCGGTCAGTCTACGCATCGTCACTTGCCGGGGAACAGGGCGGTGATCGCCTCCACGGTCCAGTTCCCCGCCGCGCCGGGCGCCCGGGAGAGGTAGGAGGCGATGGTGTGGTCGTCCCACGCGCCCGCCGTGCGCAGACCGGCCGTGAGATGCCGGAGGTAGGCGGGGGACGGACGGGTGGGGCGCACCGCCGACAGCGGCCAGGGGGCGGTGAAGGTGAGGACGGGCACGTCCTCCAGGTACCCGGGGCACACGAGCGTCTCGTACCGCCCCGGCCCCAGCACGTGCCGCCCGTCCCTGAGGACCACCGCCAGATCGAGGTCGCCGCCGGGCGGCTCGTACATCTCCTGGGCGGCGATGTCCCCGAACTGCTGCTCGGTGACGAGATGGGCGCACCCGCGGACCGTCCCGGGCGCCTGCGGGTCGTAGAAGGCCCTGCCGCCGGTCCAGACCGGCGACTCGGTGGCGAAGTACAGCGCCCCGGGCAGCTCGACCGGCACGGACTCCCGGGGCGGCGTCCGGTCACGGCTGCCCGGAAACCCCCTCCCCGCCCCGGGCGGCCGCCCTCCGGACAGGTAGTAACGCAGCCGCGCCGGGTCCATGTTGGACCCGTAGGAGGCGTACCAGACCATGCCGGGCCGAGGGGGCCGGCCGGGAGCGGCCGACCTGACGGGACGACGGGCGCTGGACAAGCTCACTCCGGGGAGGACGTCGTGCGGTGTCGTACGACGGCCCACGCGCGGCCCGGGGCGACGAATGCGCCACCCCGGCCCGCCGGGCCGTCAGATGTCCCGGATCTTACGAGGCGGGGGCCTGGCCTTGGGGGATGCCGGAGGGGGCCGCGCTGACCTGCGGCGGGGCTGTCGTTGGCTGTCGTCGTTGGCCGTCTCCGGGCGACCTCGGACGGCCCGGTGACGGCCCACGCTTGGTGTCGGCTCCCTCGCTACCGTTGATCAGCTTCGGTAGCTCTGTCTGTCACTGGAGCAGCCAAGCGCTTAGAAGGGGCTTGGCCGGTGGCGGAGCGCCGCTGGACCGGTCGGCAGGTTTTCTGCTTTGAGGAAGCCCGATGCCGCCAACCTCATCGTGTATTCGTCGAGCCCCTCTGTGGGGCGTGCCGCTACCCACCCTGCGGCTCAGTCGAGCTTCGTCCCCACCGCCTTGGCTGCCCTTGGCTTGCGTTCCGCCATGCTGCAGGTGGGACCACTTCCCTTGGTTCGGTCAACGTCGTGGCTCTCTGATGTCGACCGGGTCCTCGCACCGCTGCCAGAAGCGGTCCGAGTGTTTGGATTGGGCAACTTCGCATGCGTGATGGGAGCACACGCCGTAGACTCCACGCTCTAGGTGCGGCTGGCATGGGGGGACCATGGCTACTCGTGTGGGGACTGTTGCGTTTTTTGAGGTTGTCCGAGCAAAGGATGCCCAGAATGCGCGCATGGAATCAGTTGATTGGCAGTCGGCGCTGGCTGAACTCCAAGAGAAGCCCTTTGAAGATCGGATGTCGACCTGCAATCAGGATACATTCATCGGTCAGGCCGTTCCTTCTGATGGGCGACTTCATTTGCTGAGTGGCCGCATTGGTACTCGCGAACTTCAAACCGTGGATCTTGATCACGGGTACATCGAAGACCTTCGCCTTGAAGGAAACAAGGGGACAATTGACACCACGACAGCTTGTTTCCTCGATTACGGTAATATCGTTGGAGTTTTGCAGGGGAAGCCGGGGTCTCCGCGCGCCTCTGCGCTTCAGCGATGGATGAACTCATGCGGGATGGTGGATGAGGAGATCGCCTTGTGGCCGGTTATTGGTCACAACGTGTGGGATAAGCTCGAAAGGGCATCTGCTGTTCACAGCTTCGAGTTCAGCTATCGTCCCAGCCCGGCGATTCCACCTCCCGAGGGTGTAGGGCTTGCGAGTTTTGTGAGACTCGGGAGTTCTCGCTACCCCGATCATCGTATTACGCTGAAGCTTGAGACTCCCCGAAAGGGGGGAGTGGGTCCTGTCGCCAGGCTTCGAGGACACCGGCAATTACAGGGAGAAATTCAGTCGCTAATGGCGGATCTGGGGTACCTGGAAGGTCCGACAGGGATTGAGAGGGCGCGAGCTCAGGTGACCCTCCAGGAGGAGGACGGAAATCTAAGCGACGAGCCCTTGGACTTCATCAAGCATCACATCACGGCGAAATGCAGGGTGCAGGTCAGTCCCATGGATGGGCGGCCCCGCTACGAAGCGGCGGTCGATGCAATTATGCAGGTGGCCGCTGATCGGGAACGAGACCTACGAGCCGCTGTCAGTGCCTGACGGTAGAGTCTTCCTCCTCTGGTGAGGGGGTGGTGTCGTGTCGGTTCCGTGGATGCCTTTTCGGCGCCTAAAAGATGCATGGAGCGAAGTTCCGGCCCTTGACTGGGGCATCGTCTTAGTGGTTTCTGTGGTTCACTTTGTGATCTCGCGATGGCTGGATGGATCAGGAAGCATAGTTGACGGCCTAACGGCGGATCGGCGAAAAGACACCTATACGACAGTCGCCTCAATTTCTGCTTTGGTTGGTGGCTTCGGTACTGCGGCTATCGCTCAATATGCAAGTTCCCATGGTGCCGCCATGCAAGGGCTGCGAAGATATTTTGGTCACAGCCTGCGCAAGAATTGGTCAGGCGTCCTTACGGGGATGCTCCTCGTTTCAGGCGGGTGTCTGATTCTCCTGATCGTGGATAGCGGAGAAAGTATTGGTTTGGCCGGTTGGTTGGCAGAGGGGCTGTTTCTGTTCGGTGCGGTAAGGTCAATTCGATTGGTATGGCTATTCAACATGTTGATTGGTGTGTCTGACCGGGATGCCGTAGAACCAGAGAGATCACCTGCTGTCCGGGTGTCGAGTAGTTCGAGAAACAGGGAGTAACTCACTGCTTTAAGCAGATGAAAATCTGAGAGCGGGAGTGTCCTGCCTTGGGTGAGCATGCTAAGGGGCCCCATACGCTAGCCAGGCAGTCGGGCAGGCTCGCCGCCTGCCCGTATTCTGCCCGAGCGGCCCCTGGCCTTGCTCGACGCGAGCCCCGATAGCGGGACAGCCTTTAGGCGTCCGCCGTTCCCCCTAGCAAGAGGGGCTGGAGGATGGGCGACGTGCGAAGCTTGGGCCTGGAGGCCCCGGTGGGCGTCGGGGAAGGCGAAGAAGGGGGAGGCCGCGTGCCGCAGGCCAGTCCGCGGGGTACGTACTTGCAGATCTCGGAGTCGCTGCGCCAGAAGATTGAGGCTGGCAAAATCAGCGAGGCGTTGCCGTCAGAGGCAGAGCTGATGCGGACCTATGGCGTGGGTCGCTCCACGGTGGGGCGTGCGCTCAAGGTGTTGAAGGCTGACGGCATCATCGACTCTGTCCAGGGCGCCGGCTGGTACGTGGCAGGGACCGGCGACCGGCGGCCGCTCGTTGAGAGGGTCATGGACCTCCTCAGGGCCCAGGGTGTCGCGGTAGGCGACGTTTTCCCCTCTGAGAATGAGCTGTGTGAGAGGTTCGGTGTGTCTCGTACTGCGGTGCGTTCCGCGATCGCGCAGCTTGAGGGTCGGGGGCTCATCGCCATGGGCGCGAACCGCCGGCGACAGGTTCGCGCCCTGCCTGCAGAACGAGGGGACTCGTAGCCTTGAGCACCATGAACCTCACCGAGCGGGCGTATGGCCTGGCTGAGTCGCTTCTATCTGAACCGCTCCCGCGCCGCTGGGCGCACTCTCTCGGGGTTGCTGAGCGGGCCCGCTCGCTCCGGCTGATCCTCGGGGACGATGCTGGGCTGATGGAAGCTGCGGCGGTACTGCACGACATCGGCTACTCACCGCGGATCGCTTCCACAGGCTTCCACCCGCTTGACGGAGCCCGCTTTCTGCGTGATCAGGAAGGTATGGACGAGCGAGTCGTCCGCCTCGTAGCGCACCATTCCTGCGCTCTGCTGGAGGCGGAGGAGCGTGGCCTACGAGGGGAGTTGGAGTCTGAGTTTGAGCTGGAGCGGCCTCCCCTTGTCGATGCGCTGCTGTTCTCGGACATGACCACCACCCCGGACGGTGAGCCGACAACCTCCGAGGCGCGGGTTTCCGAGATCATCGAGCGGTACGGGCCGGAGACGATCGTTGGCCGCTTCATCCAGCAGGCCGCTCCCGAGATCCACGCGGCAGTGCACCGCGTGAAGAGCCGCCTGACCTCCGTTGCGAGTGCCGGTCAGCCGATATAGGGAGCGGTGCGCGCCTCGTCCAGGCCGTGAGTGATCCGGAGCCGCATGGACGGGTGAATGTCGAGTTTGTCGAGGTCTGCAGGGGAGATCCAGCGGACCTCTTTGGATTCGGAACTGGTCCGCAGGGTGCCGCCAATTGGGCGGGCGCGGAAGCAGATCGAGAACTGCTGTCGGACTTCTCCGTCGTCGTATGCCATGACGTGTTGCGGGTCTGTGTAGAGCCCGACGATGTCTTGCACGGCGACGGAGATTCCTGTCTCTTCCTCCACCTCCCGTATGACCGTCTGTTCGATGCTCTCCCCTACGTCGTGTCCACCACCTGGCAACGCCCACAGATCGTTGTCGGTCTTATGGATGAGCAGGACGTTTCCCTCCCCATCTCGTACGACGGCGGTTACGGACGGCACGACCGAATTCGCCTCAGGGGCGTTCGGGTCGCGGAAGTAGTCGATGCGGCTCATGCGGCGGCGCCTTCGTAGTCGGTGGGTGATGTGATCCTGCGCGAGGCTTCCCAGACGCGTTCCACGCTCTCGGCGTAGGTGTCGAATAACTCGCCCCCCGGAACCCGCTGGAGGTGCAGGACGGGCGCCATATAGGCGCCCACGCCGTAGACGTGGCCGTTCGCCAACAGCTCGTTGTCGCTACGGTAGATCGAGTTGTACAGGGTCGTGTCGTGGAGCCTGAACTCCACGCCGGGAAGCCGAAAGAGCGGCGCGTAGTTGAGTAAGGCATTTCGGATCTTGGCTGCCATGGATGACCCGATCCCCTCATCTTCACCCCGGACGGCCACGGCTGGGCTGTTGGGGTCACCCATCATGAATCGGACGGGGACTCCGGCAGTCGACTTCTCTCGTACAAGTCGGTGAAATCGGGGGTCCTCGGTCAGCCAGAAGCCCGAGTAGACCAGCACGTCGAAGTGGGTGGTGGCGTCGGCGTACAGCTTGGTCCACGCATCCTGCGGGACAACGGATCGGTGTGGGTAGAGCTTCAAGACCTCCGAATCGCTGGATGCGGTTACCTCCTCCGAGGTCCGCTCGTCGGGCCAGAGGTACGAGACCTCGCGCCGCAGCATGGAGGCGACGGCGTACTGGAACCGCCGGTAGGGCTTGCGCTTCGGTTCGGAGATCCAGCGCTCGACCGTCTTCGGGGAGACCCCGAGACGCTCCGCGACCTGCTCAAGCTTGAGGCCGCTCTCCACAATCGCTCCGCGAAGTCGCTCGTTCGCCATGCGGTCTCCCACGTCTAGGACGTCCTGGGACGACTTGACTGTAGCGAGCCGGGGTCAAGTCGTACATGCACGGAGTCCAACGTCCTGCGCTTCGTTGCCAAGCTGGTCATGTCGCTGATCGAGGGCGGCAGTTCCGACTTCTCAGACCTGAGGGTTGACGACGCGGACCTGACCTGCCACGGTGAGAGACATGTAATACATGCATCGCTTCCGGGCGGTGTGTGCGCACGGCAAAGGCGGCCCCGAGAGGGGCTGAGGGCACCGGCGACCCTTGGCAACCGGATGGCTTAGACCGAAAGGTCACGTCTCCACATGCCTACCAACGTGAGCGGGCTCCGTTCACGGAAGGAGACACAGCACTTGTTCAACCTGTTCGCAGGGCCTTCGGGCGCTGCGGCCGGTTGCCTCCCTCGCCCGTCTCGTACGGGCGGGGTTGAGGGGAGCCGGACAGCCCGGACGACCTCATCTCGGAAGGCACTGACATGGGCAAGTTCTTCGACAGCGTGTTCATCAGCACCGGGACCGTCCACGGTGGCCAGCACATGCGCACCCATCACGAGGACGGCACGACCACCACCGTCTCGTACCAGGATGGCCAGACCTTCACCACGGTCACCGACAAGGACGGCAACGAGCACATCACGTACGCCGACGGCAGCACCCACACCCGCTACAGCGACCCGCTGGACGTCTTGGACGCCGTGATGCGGGCCCGTCGCGAGCGCTGATCAGCCCCCCGCCCCAGGGCGGCCGGCAAGCCACCGGTCCTGATCGGCCGCCCCGGGGTATCCGAGCGTCACGTCATGAGAGGTACCGCCACCATGGCCGCCGTTTTCGCTGCTGCCTTCATCGCTCTGTACGTAGCGCACTCCGTTGGGGATCACTGGGTCCAGTCCTCCTGCCAGGCCGCGGAAAAGGGGTTACCGGGCTGGCCCGGGCGCCTCGCGTGCGCCCGCCACGTCTTCGGGCTCACCGTGACGAAGTGCGCTGTCCTCGTTCCTGTCGTCCTGCTGCTGCGCCTGCCGGTGACTGTCCTCGGGCTGGCTCTGGCGCTCGTGGTGGACGCGGGGACTCACTACTGGGCCGACCGTCGCACGACGCTCGCCTGGCTTGCCCGGGCCTGCGGCAGGGGCGAGTTCTACAGCCTGGGAACCCCCTCGCACCCCGCTGTGCCGGCCACGGCCACGGGGACCCCGGCTGCCCATCTTGGGACCGGCGCGTACGCCCTTGACCAGAGCTGGCACCACCTGTGGCTCGGGGTTGCTGCCCTGATCATCGCCACCGTCTGAACAGCTTCGCTTTCGGGGCGGTCGCCTCTCACCACAAGACCGCGGCCGCCCCGCTCCTGTCCCTTCGACTTCGGGAGAGACCATGCGTGCGTACGTCTGCGGCCAGGTGGCCGCGAGTATCGAGGAGTTCATCGAACTGGCCCTTGGCACCCCGCCCGAACTGTGGCTCGGGGTGGAGGGGGAGAGCAGCGAGGACCGTACCGCTCGCCTGGCGGCCGCACGGGACATCCTCGCGGATGACCCGGAGCTGGTGGACCGCGTGTCCGCCGTCGCCGCCCGTGCGATCGAGGAGCACACCCCGGAGCTGTTCACCGTTCGCCAGCTCCCCGCCCGGCCCGTGTCGCGCGGGGCCCGGAAGGCGGTGGCGTGATGTCCCGACGGATCACGGGAGCCCGCAACGCGGTCGACGGCTGTCGACGGCCGACCAACGGTGAACTGGAAGTCGACCTGACGCCCGACCCCGGGCTGCGGGGCGCGCTGTGCAAGGTGATCGAGCCAGAGATCTTCTACCCCGAGCCCGGAGAGGACGCCACGGCGGACATGGCTCGCGAGCTGTGCGGCCGCTGCCCGGTCCGGAGCGCCTGCCTGGAAGCCGCGCTGGCGGCGGAGGGCAGCGCCGTGGCGAACAAACGGTTCGGGATCCGCGGTGGCGAGGGGCCCAAGGAGCGGTACCTGATCTACCGGCGCCGTCGCCGGGTCACCCTGGGGGACGAGGCCACGCGCACATGCGGGAAGGCGGCGGGCTACCACCGGCACCGCCGGGACGGTGAGGACCCCTGCCAGGCGTGCCTGGACGCCTACCGCCAGCGCCGCAGCTCCGGCCGCGCCGGGAAGGCGGTGGCGGCATGACCTCCTCTCTTCCCCGCGTGAAGACGGCCGGTGGGGTGGTACTGGAGCGGCTGTTGGCTGAGCTGCGGGCCGCGCAGCCCGGTGGCGTGCTCGCCGAGCAGCGGCACCAGTTCCTCGACCTGGACCCGGACCTCGTCCGCGACGACTACACCCGGCCGGCCGCCCTCGGCGAGTCCAAGGACGAGGGGAGGCGGCCATGAGTGCTCTGCTGCCGGCAATCGCTGCTGCCGGTCCGCTGGCAGCCGGCTGGTCGCTGCACGTCCTGCGGCTCCGTAGCCGCATCGAGGTGGCACGCCGCGATCCGCTGACCGGTCTGCCGACCCGCGCGGCGTTCACGGAACAGGCAGTCAAGGCCCTGGCCGCTGCCCCCTGCGCCGTCTACCTCATCGATCTGGACCGCTTCAAGCAGGTCAACGACACCTACGGGCATGCCGCAGGGGACGCGGTCCTCCGCGCCGCGGGGGAGCGTTTGACCCGGTGGGCAGAGCTGAACGAGGGCACGCCCGCCCGGCTGGGCGGCGACGAATTCGCTGCCATCACCCCTGTACGAAGCCGCCAGGAACACACCTGGCTGCTGGAGGACCTGGCCCGGGCGATGAAGCTGCCGGTGCAGTTCGAGGAGCACTCGCTCACCGTCGACGCGTCCATCGGGTCGGTGGCCTACGACCCGCGAACGGACGAGGGTGACCTCCCGACGCTGCTGCGCGTGGCCGATGAGCACATGTACGCGGCCAAGCGTGCTGGCGCCCCGTGGCTGAACGCGCTGAGCGTTGAAGCGGCATGCGCGACGGTCAACGGCCGCCGCGCCGGCCGCCGGGGCGCGCAGCCTCCGGCAAGGGGGACGTCGTGAGTGATCTGGTCACGTGGCAGGAGCAACGCCGCCAGGACCGGCTTGCCGACCGCCAGCAAAGCCGGGAAGACCGTCGCCTGGAGCGCGAACAGGACCGGGCCGACCGGGCAGAGGCCCGCGCGGACAAGCGCCGGGACAAAGCCGACCGCGCCGAACGACGGCGTGCTCGGCGCGCCTGGCTGGTCGACAACGGGGCGCTGATCTGCACGGTCATCGTCATGCTGTGCGCCATCGTCCCGGCCTTGGCCTCACAGTTCCTCGCATTGTCGACCGCCGGGGTGGGGCCGCTGCTGGCTGCCCTGCTCTCGGTGATGCTCGAAGGCGCGGCCTGGGCAGCGACGCTGGGGGCGGCTCACGCCGCACAACGCAACGAGCCCACCGGCCGCTACCGCGCCGCAACCTGGACATGTGCCGTCATCGCTGCCGCAGTCAACGGCTGGCACGGCACTCACGACTACGGCCTATGGCTCGGCGTGGTCCTGGCCGCCGCGTCACTGTTCGCGGTCGGCATGTGGGAACTGCACCTGCACGGTACCAACGCCCCATCCCACGAGGAACGGGACAAGGCCCGCCACACACGCCGCCGGCGTCGCCACCACCGGAAGGTGTGCCAGATAGCCGACCGCCTCATCTCCGCCGCGCCCTACGGTGACTTAGGGGCGGAGGAGGCGTTCAGGGCCGCGTGGCAGGTCCATCACGGCACCACCCCGGGCCTTACCGCCGACCTGTTGTCCCACCGACTCACCGCGGAGGCAAGCCTCGGCGAGGTCATCGAGTCGGCCGCCGACACCACGCCCCAACGGGTCGCTGCCCGGCTCTGGTCGGGCTTCGACCACCCCCTGCCCATCCTCGGGCCCGTCTCCCCTCTGCCGATCGCAAACCAGGAGGAAACAGCGCCTTCCAGTGCAAAGCGATCTAGGGGTGACCTGCAGGAATCGACCCACAACCGGGCCGATCGAGCGGTCGATGAACCGACCGGATCGGCACCTGACCGGGTCCCGATCCGGCCCGCCCGATTCCCGCTCGACGGATGCGGTCGGCGGCGGCCGACTGGCCGTGTCCCGGAAGTGGCCCGCACCCCGCAGCCCTCGCGTAGCTGGGAAGAACTCCTCACCACCGCCCGCACGGCAACCGCCGAATGGGCGGACGAGGACCTGACGGCCGAGGCTCTGCGCAAGACCCTGCGCACCGCTCCTTCCCGCGCCCGGGCCTTGCGTGAGGCCCTCAAGGCCGAACGCAAGACCGGCCTTGCCCTTGCGGGGCCGTAATGTCTCCCGACTCCGGCCCGTGCCACGACCCGATCGACACCACATCGGAGCCACCCGCCTACCCCTGGCGCTGCGCCCCCGACGGGCTTGCTACCCGCCGGCAACTGCGTGCCGCCGGGCTGCGCCCCGGCGGCCAACCGGTCGTCGCCCAGCTCGAACGTCCTCGCCGCCGGCGCGGTCCGCTGGTCGCTTACCTCTATCGCATCGACTTGGCCAAGCCGGTCCGGCCGATGACCCCGGCCCGCTGGGCGGCACTGGCGAAGGCCAACGCCGCCCAGCGGGTCTGCCCGAACTGCAGGACCGACGCCGGATACCGCATCCCGACATCGATCGGCATGTGCGTGACGTGCGCCTATCCCGAGGAACAGTGCGCTGCCTGACCACCTCACCCGACTCCCAAGGAGAACCACAATGACCACGCAGACCGTCCACGGCAGCACCCAGACCGCCCAGCAGCAGGGTTCCCACCACTGGGTCATGACCGTGGAACTGCCCGGGCACATGACCTACAGCACCTACGGCACGTGGACCCCGCCGGCCGGGGCGACCCGCCACGACGTGTTCACGGCCATCAAGGAGCAGATAGCGAAGAACAACCCCGAGCTGGCCACGGCCAACGTCATGTTCTTCGCCCTGGAGCCCAACCAGCTCTGACGCTCATGAAACTCCGCTGGATCGGCCCTGCCGCCGCCATCACGGTGGGCGCCGTCGCTGCAGCTGATTACGCCTGGCAGCTCGCCACCCACGGTGTACCGGTTCTGATCAATGTGGCGTGCACGCTGGCCATTTACGCCACCGTTCATACGGCGGTGCGGCGGGCCGTGGACGAGCTGCTGGCGACCACGCACCGCTGTCCCGTGCCGGGGTGCCGCTTCCGGATACGGCTGGTCAACCCCGATCCGGGTGAAAGCCGCCGCTGGCAGGAGATTGCCGCAGCTCACCCGCTGCACCGCCATCACTGAGCCTTCGGGCTCCAATGCGGGGCCCAGCCGCATGCCGTCCAAAGCGCCGGCCAGGCCCCGCTTTCCCTCCCCGTACGGAAGGAATCGCAAGTGAACCACGTACCTGACCCCAACAATCAGGAAACGGACGCCCAGTTACCCGACCAGGGCAACGAGCCGGTCGCCGAGGTAGTCGACCTCGGCAAGGCCCGTACCGCCCGCACCGAGCCCGAACCGCCCGCCACTGCGGCTGACCCGGATGCGGTGGTCATGGTGGACGGCCCGGACGTGCCCGGCCCAGGGTTCCTGGAACGGCTGATGAAGGCCAAGCGCCGTCCGGTGATCCCCTCGTGGCTCAGGTCGCGGGCGGAACTGGAGACGGCAGCGAAGTGGGCCGGCAGCCACTACGGCCACCTGGCCGCCTACCACGCGTGGCGCTCCCCGGTCTACGCCATGCGCCTGGCCGTACAAGCCCCCCGCGGCACCGCCCGTTTCGTCGGCGACACCCTGCGGTGGGTCGCCGACGCCGAGGGCGAACCAGTGCGCCTGGCCGCCGTGCGGCGCGAGGACGCCGGAGAGTACCTGCGACTGTCGCGCCAGCGTGACGGGCGTGTACGCCTGCGCACGCTCGTAACGGTCCTGGCCTGCATCATTGGCTTGGGCGCCGCTGTGGCCCTGTACGTCCTGGCGCCGGGGTGGCTGCAAGCGGTATCGCTCAGTGCCTTGGTCCTGGCTCTCGGGGTGGCCGGCACCCCGGCCGACGCACCGGTCATCACCCGGGCCGTGGAGACGCCGAAGGCACAGAAGCTGACCAGCGACATCGTCCTGCGAGCCCTGGGTGCTCTGGGGATCACGGCCATCAACCAGGCACAGGCCAAGGGCCGGGAAGGCTTCACCTTCACCGCCCCCATCACCCGCGACGGGCCCGGCTGGCGCGCCGAAGGCGACCTGCCGTACGGCGTGACCGTCACGGACGTCATCGACAAGCGGGACAAGCTCGCCTCCGGCCTGCGTCGGCCGCTGGGCTGCGTGTGGCCCGAGGCGGTGCCCGAGGAGCACACCGGGCGCCTGGTGCTGTGGGTCGGGGATCAGGACATGTCCAAGGCCAAGAAGCCGGCGTGGCCGCTGCTGAAGGGCGGCAGCGTCGACCTGTTCAAGTCGGCCCCGTACGGCACCGATCAACGCGGCCGCTGGGTTGAGGTCACGCTGATGTACATCTCCGGCATCATCGGTGCGATCCCTCGCATGGGTAAGACGTTCCTGCTCCGTCTCCTCCTGCTCGTGGCCTCTCTCGACCCGCGGGCCGAGCTGCACGTCTACGACCTGAAGGGCACCGGCGACCTCGGACCGCTGGAGCGCGTGGCCCACAGCTACCGCGCGGGCGACGACGATGAGGACATCCAGTACGCCTTGCGCGACCTGCGGGCCCTGCGCGAGGAACTGCGCCGACGGGCGAAGGTGATCCGGGGCCTGCCGCGGGACCTGTGCCCCGAGTCGAAGGTCACCAGCGACCTGGCCAACCGCAAGGGGCTTGGCCTGCATCCGGTCGTGGCCGGTGTCGACGAGTGCCAGGTGTGGTTCGAGCACCCCGAACACGGCAAGGAATTCGAGGAGATCTGCACCGACCTCGTCAAACGCGGTCCCGCCCTCGGGATCACGCTCCTGCTGGCCACCCAGAGGCCGGACGCCAAGGCCCTGCCCACCGGCATCTCCGCCAACGCCTCGGCACGCTGGTGCCTGAAGGTCATGGGCCAGCTGGAGAACGACATGGTGCTGGGCACCTCCGCCTACAAGCGTGGCGTGCGGGCGACGATGTTCGCCTGGGCCGACAAGGGCATCCACTACTTCGTCGGCGAAGGCTCAGATGCCCGCATCGTCGGCTCGGTCTACATCGACGCCCCCACCGCCGACCTCATTGCCCGCCGCGCCTACAAGCTCCGCGAGGCCGCCGGCACCCTCTCCGGCCACGCCCTCGGCGACGAGCCGACCCCGGACGAGACCGCCACGTACGACCTGCTGCGCGACATCGCCGCGGTGGTACCGGCCGCGGAGCCGAAGGTGTGGAACGAAACCGTGGTGACCCGCCTGGAAGAACTCCGGCCCGACGTATACGCCGGATGGGCAGCCGAGCAGCTGACCGCCGCCCTGAAACCGTTCGGGATCGAGACAGTCCAGATCGGCCGCCGCGTGGAAGGCAAGGTCGTCAACCGCCGCGGCATCGTCCGCGCCGACATCGCCGCCGCAATCGCAGAGCGTGACGGAAACCAGGACGCTGGTTGACCCGGCGGGGCCGCTATCGCTAGCAGCACACCCCGCTAACGTTAGCGGCCCCGCTAGCACCCCACATATGCCCTGATCAGGCTGCTAGCGGATAGCGGCCTTCCCTGAGCGCGCCCCGAAAACCGTCCGGGAGGCCCTCCATGCCCTTCTCGCTCACCGCTATACCCGCCCTGCTGTTCATCACCCTAAGTTACGCCGCGCTGTGTGTGGTCAGCCCGTTCGGGACCTGCCGCAAGTGCCGCGGCTTCGGCTTCGCCATGACCACCGACCGCAAGGGACGCCCCAAGCGCGGCAAGCACTGCCGCCGCTGCGACGGCCACGGCATCCGCATCCGCGTCGGCCGCCACCTGTGGAACCGCTGGTCGCGCACCTACCGCGACGGCACCCGCTAACCGCCCCACGCCCTGCCTCAAGGAGGTCTCCTCATGGGCGTCACCGTCTCGCTGGTCGCTCTCTACGGCCTGGTCCTGCTCTTCCTGCTGCGCTCGAAGTCCCTCGGCTACGGCTCCGCGTTCATCGCCATCATGTTCGGCTTCTCCCTCGCCTCCACCGGCGCCGCGGGGCCCGTGAACGAGCTCACCACCGCTGTCGTCAACGCCCTCGGCAACCTCTGAGAGAGGCCAGGCCCGTGAACGAACCCATCGTCGCCCGCCACTGGCTCGCCATCGCCGCCCCGAAAGCAGGGCCGGCCGTAGCCACGTCCACCGTGCTCATCCTCGGCCGCATCTGGAACGCCAACGGCGCCGAACACTCCGTCGGCAACGCCGCCCTCATGGTCGTCCTGGCCACCGGCGCCGCGGCGGCCGGCGTCGCCTCCTCCACCGGCTGGGCCGGAGACCGCGTCACCGCCGGAACCGCGTTCGCCACCTCCGGCGCCCTCGCCCTGGCCGGAGTCGCCGGATACGCCGACGGACTCTCCCTGCCCCTGCTCCTGTGGGCCCTGGCCACCGCCATCGCCTACGGCATCGCCGCCCGCCACTGGCGCACCGACCGCCGCGAAACCGTCGGCTACCAGCGCCACACCACCCTGCAGCGTGAGCAACACGCCCACGTCGAACGCGTCGAAGCCCTGCGCGCCGGCGCCCAGATCGAAGTCGCCCGCGAAGGCGTCGCCTACGCCACCGCCCTCGCCCAAGCGCTCACCGCCCGGGCCGCGCTGCCCGGCTTCGACCCTGCCGCACTCACCCGCACCGGCCTGCCTGAACTCCCCGCCATCGACATCACCAAGGAGAGCTGACATGGACGTCGACCCGGAAGAGATCGTGACCGTGGAAATGTGCTGGGACAACGGCGGATGGATGCCGAACCTCTACAGCCGCAACGTCACCCGCCGCCAGCTCGCCCACCTGCTCACGAAGCTCGACGAGCTGGCGGACGCCACCGCCGAAGCCCGGAAGCGGACCGCATGAGCCGCCGCTCCCGCTCCCTGCCCCGACTGCGCATCCAGCGCACGCACTGACCGCGCCCGGCACTGGTCCTCGTCGACACGCCTCGGCGCGACTGCACGGAGTGCGACGGCGACGGTGGGACCGCCCACGACTACGGCGACCCGGAAACCGGCGAGTACGCCGGCACTGATTGGGAGCCGTGCAACTGCTGGAACCAGGCCCGCCGCTGGGTCCTGCTACCGCTGCCGCACCTGCCCCGCCGCCGACAGCGCCAGTGCACCGGCTACAGCGACGAACCGTCCTTCTGAAACCCCACAGATGAGGAGCTAGCTCATGTCCGTAGGCGAGACCCCGATCACCGTCGTCGGAAACCTCACCGACGACCCCGTACTGCGCTTCACCCCGGCCGGAGTGGCCATGGCCCGCTTCACCGTAGCCTCCACACCCCGCAGCTTCGACAGGGACAGCGGACAGTGGACCGACGGGACATCGATGTTCCTGCGGTGCACCGCCTGGCGAGCCCTCGCCGAGAACATTGCCGCAAGCCTCGGCAAGGGCAACCGGGTCGTCGTCACCGGCCGGCTGCGTCAGCTCGACTGGGACACCGACGAGGGGGAGAAGCGCTCCATGCTCGTCCTGGACGCGGACGACATCGGCCCCTCACTGCGCTTTGCCACAGCCATGCCCAAGCGTGCCCAGACCTCTGTTGCCCACGGCTCCGGCTTGGGGACGCCGGCCACTGCGGCTGCTGTGCCGCAGGCAGCGCCCTCGCAGCCTGCCTCCGACGGGCCCCCGTTCTAGACACGCCCGAGGCGGTCGCCTCTCACCACAAGACCGCGACCGCCTCGGCTCCTTGTCCCTTCGACAGAACCAGGAGAACTCCCAGCATGACCCACCCCACCCCGATTCCGCGAGTAGGCGCCGGCACGAACACCGACACCTACAACCCCCTGCTGGTCGAAGCCCTTCACGCTGCCGGGAACAACTGGCCTGTCTTCCCGCTCATCCCCGGCGACAAGCGCCCCGCCCTGCATGGTGAGGAGCGCTGCCCGCGGACCGGTGCCTGCGTGGACGGGCATGTGAAGTGGGAGAACCGTGCCACCACCGATCCGATCCGCATCGGCCAGTGCTGGCAGACCGGTGCATTCAACATCGGCATCGCCACCGGCCCGGCCGGGTTACTCGTCGTCGACCTGGACGTGCCGAAGGACAAGAGCATGAAGGGCATGCCTGACGGCATGACGACCTTCAAAGCGCTCTGCGAGCGCGCCGGCGAGCCGCTGCCCACCACCCACACCGTGCGGACTCCCAGCGGCGGCCGACACCTGTACTTCCACCCCCCGTGCAAGACCCGCCTCGGCAACACGGCAGGCAAACTCGCCCCGCTCATCGACACCCGCGGATGGGGCGGCTACGTCCTCGCCCCCGGCAGCACCACCGAACAGGGCACCTACGAGATCGTCGAGCATGCACCCGTGGCGCCCATGCCCAAATGGCTGACCGCCGCCCTCACCCCCCGGCGCCCATGCACCCCCGTGATGGTCCCTGCGCCGCGCAACGCCTCGGCCTATGCCACAGCCGCTCTTCGCAACGAGGTGGCGAACGTGGCGAACGCCCCTGAGGGCACGCGCAACCGCACCCTCGTCCGGGCCGCACGAGCACTCGGGCGGCTGGTCAAAACCGGCGACCTCACCCGCAGCGAGGTAGAGCAGGCTCTTAATCAGGGAGGGCAGGCGTGCGGACTGGGTGAACGCGAGTGCATGGCCGCGATCACTCACGCACTGAACTGGTCCATCGCCAACAACCCGGGCCTGGCCTCATGACCGGCCGCCCCACCACCTCCCCCATTAAGAGCCCTCTCCCGCCCACGACGCCGCGGGACCTCGCCACGGGGCCGACACGCCCCACAGTGGTGGGCGCCCGAAGGGTCGTCGGCCGTCAGGCCGTCCTTTCAGCTCTTCGCCCGGACTGGCAGCCTGCGGCCAGGCGCAAGTCCCGCCTCCACCCCGAGGGGAAGGACGCAGCATGACCGGCCGTGAAGTGCTGCCGGCCCCCTCGAACCCCATGGCCGTGGCCCGCCGTCTCCTTCCGGCCTGGCAGACACCGGACGGACACCTGCTCTGTCGCCGCTGGCGGGGCTCCTGGATGCGTTGGACGGGGGCCTGCTGGCGCGAGCTGGACGACCTGCAGATGCGAGCATCCCTGTACGAGCGGTTGGAGCACGCCACCTTCTGCGTCGGCCTGACCAAGGACGGGGAGCCCGACATCCGTGACTGGGCTCCCACCAAGCAGAAGATCAGCAACCTCCTCGACGCCCTTGCTGCCATCACCTTCCTGCCCACGGACACCGACGCTCCCGCCTGGATCGGCCAGGAAGCAGACCAGGACGACGGAAGCCCGGTCGTGGCCTGCCAAAACGGACTGCTGCGCATCCGGGACCGCGCCCTGCTCTCGCACAGTCCCATGTTCTTCAACCTCGTCTCTGTCCCCTATGCCCACGACCCGCAGGCCACCGCACCCACGTGGGAAGGGTTCCTGGCACAGATCTGGCCCCACGACCCTGACGCCATTCAGGCACTTCAGGAGTGGTTCGGCTACGTCCTCTCAGGCTGCACGGACCAGCAAAAGATCCTTCTCATCGTCGGCCCGTCCCGCTCCGGCAAAGGCACTATCGCCCGCGTCCTCAAAGAGCTGGTCGGCCGCGAGAACCTCGCCGGGCCGACGCTTGCCGGGCTCGGCACGAACTTCGGGCTGTCGACCCTGGTGGACAAGCCGCTCGCGGTCATCTCGGACGCCCGGTTGTCCGGCAACGACAACAGCCAGGTCGTCGAACGGCTGCTGACCATCTCCGGTGAGGACACCATCGACGTCGACCGCAAGTACCGCGAAGTGTGGACCGGGAAGCTCCCGACGCGGCTGATGATTCTTTCCAACGAGCTGCCGTACTTCGGCGACTCCTCCGGAGTCATCGCCCGCCGGTTCGTGGTGCTCAACATGACCGTGTCGTGGTTGGGCAGAGAAGACCCGACCCTGTTCGGTCGGCTTGTCGCCGAAATGCCAGGGATTCTGAACTGGGCCCTCGACGGGCTGGCCAGGTTGGAGGCCAAGGGCCGGATCACCGAGCCCGCATGCAGCCGCGAGGCGGTCACCACCATGCAGGACACCGCGTCGCCCACGTCGGCGTTCATCCGCGAACGCTGCACCACCGGGCCGGCGTGCAGCATCCCGGTGGACACCCTGTGGGCCGTCTGGCGGGAATGGGCCGAAGACAACGGCGTGCGCGCTGTCGGCACGAAGCAGATGTTCGGCCGCAACCTGCTCTCCGTCGTCCCCCAGCTCCACCGCACCCGGCCCCGGGACGCCTACGGCCGGCAGGTCGCCACCTACAACGGCATCACCCTCAAGCAGTTGGATCCACATCAGCCTGAGTCGTGACTCATCGCGACTCAAAACCCTGCGGACCGCCTCTGAGTCGCGATGAGTCGCGACTCAGAGCAATGTGGTTCTACCTCGCGGAGGACTTGTGAGGCTCGCCAAGACCGCACCGACCGATCCCCGGGCCGCCCTTCGGGGCGGGCTCCCTGACCGGTACCTCACCCCGGACGACATCGCCGGCCTGTTCGGTGTGCCGAAGGAGACCGTCTATCAGTGGCGCAGGAAGCGCATCGGACCACCTGCGTTCCGGATCGGCAAACACCTCCGTTACGACCCGACCGAGGTCGAGAGGTACGTAGCCGGTCTCAGAGCGGCTGACACGGCCGCGTAGCGACAACACACGCATGACCACACCCACGCCTCGGGGCGGAGCCGGCACGGCTCCGCCCCGAGGCGTTCTCAGAAGGGATCAGCGAGCCGTCATGGCAGGCCACATCCAGGATCGTTGGTACAAAGCAGAAGTCGGGGTCAGCGGCAGACCGGTCAAGGTGAAGACCGACCGCCACGGCAAAGGCATGCGTTACCGCGCCCGCTATGTCGCTCCGGACGGGACGGAGAAGAGCCGCTCCTTTCCCGACAAGCAGAAGCGCCTCGCGGAGGCGTGGCTGGCTCAGATCGAAGCGGACCTGGTTCGCGGCCTGTACATCGACCCCCACGCAGGCAAGGTGACGTTCGAGACCTACGCCACCGCCTGGCTGCGCTCACAGACCAGCGACATCTCCACAGTCGACACCATTGACCAGCGGCTCAGGCTGCATGTCTTCCCCCACATCGGGGGTCGCTCCATGAATGCGTTCCTCCCCGGGCACATCAGGGCCTGGGTGCGGGCCCTCCAGGATCGCGGTCTGTCGGTCTCGTACCGTCGAGTCACGTTCGCGAACGTCTCCGCCATCTTCTCCGCAGCGATGGACGACGGTCTCATCGTCAAAAACCCTTGTCGTGCCGGCTCGGTGCGTCCTCCCAAGGCAGAGAAGAGGAAGGTGAAGCCGTGGCCCCTGGAGCAGGTCTTCGCGGTCAGGTCGGCACTGCCTGAGCGCTACCGCAAGGTGGTCGACGTGGGCGCCGGCTGCGGCCTGCGGCAAGGCGAGATCTTCGGACTCGCAGCGGACGCCGTCGACTGCACCGGCGGAGTGTTGCATGTCGTGCGCCAGGTGAAGATGGTCAGAACGCAGCTGATCTTTGCGCCGCCGAAGGGCAACAAGGTCCGCGAGGTGCCGCTTTCCGAAGAGGTGGCCGCCGCCCTGACGGAGCACATGGCCCGGTTCCCTCCCCTGGCCGTCACGCTGCCGTGGCGGGCTCCGGACGGCCCTCCGGTGACTGCCCCGCTGCTCTTCTACTCAAGGGAACGGAAGGCAGTGAACCGGAACTACTTCAACATGAGGGTCTGGAAGCCTGCCCTCGTGGGCGCCGGCGTCATCGCCGAGCGCGAGCCGGGGAAACTGTTCGAGCCGTCCAGTGAGCACGGCATGCACGCGCTGCGGCACTTCTACGCCTCCCTGCTCTTGGACGAGGGAGAGAACGTCAAAGCCTTGGCCGAGTACTTAGGGCACTCGGACCCGGGCTTCACCTTGCGCACGTACACCCATCTCATGCCGAGCAGCCAGGCCCGGGCGCGCAGGGCCGTCGACCGTGCCTTCCGCCGAAGCAGAGGAACGGGCGACGGCCCACAGACGGCCCAGGGGGATGAAACACCGCCCTGACCTGGGGAAACGTCAGATGTCCCGGAACGTCTCGATCTGGGCGCCGACCGAGTTGAGGCGCTCGGCGAGGTCCTCGTAGCCGCGGTTGATGACGTAGACGTTGCGGAGGACGGAGGTGCCCTCGGCGGCCATCATCGCCAGGAGCACGACCACGGCCGGGCGCAGGGCGGGCGGGCACATCATCTCGGCGGAGCGCCAGCGGGTGGGGCCCTCGACCAGGACGCGGTGCGGGTCGAGCAGCTTGACGTCCGCGCCGAGGCGGTTGAGGTCGGTGAGGTAGATGGCGCGGTTGTCGTAGACCCAGTCGTGGATGAGGGTCTGGCCCTGGGCGAAGGCGGCGATGGCCGCGAAGAAGGGCACGTTGTCGATGTTCAGGCCCGGGAACGGCATCGGGTGGATCTTGTCGATCGGCGCGCGCAGCTTGGAGGGGCGTACCGTCAGGTCCAGCAGGCGGGTGCGGCCGTTGTCGGCGCGGTACTCGGCGCTGCGCTCGTGGTCGAGGCCCATCTCCTCCAGGACGGCGAGCTCGATCTCCATGAACTCCACCGGCACCCGGCGGATCGTCAGCTCCGACTCCGTCACCACGGCGGCGGCCAGCAGGCTCATGGCCTCCACCGGGTCCTCGGACGGTGCGTAGTCGACGTCCCGGTCGATGGTGGCCACGCCGTGCACGGTGAGCGTGGTGGTGCCGACGCCCTCGACCCGTACGCCGAGCTCCTCCAGGAAGAAGCAGAGGTCCTGGACCATGTAGTTGGAGCTGGCGTTGCGGATGACGGTCACGCCGTCATGGCGGGCGGCGGCCAGCAGGGCGTTCTCGGTGACGGTGTCTCCGCGCTCGGTCAGCACGATCGCCCGGGTGGGTGCGACCGAACGGTCGACGCGGGCGTGGTACGTGCCGTCGGTGGCCGTGATCTCCAGGCCGAAGTGGCGCAGGGCCGTCATGTGGGGCTGGACCGTCCGGGTGCCGAGGTCGCAGCCTCCGGCGTACGGGATCTTGAAGTGGTCCATGCGGTGCAGCAGCGGGCCCAGGAACATGATGACGCTGCGGGTGCGGCGGGCGGCCTCGGTGTCCATCGCGGCCAGGTCGAGCTCGGCGGGCGGGACGATCTCCAGGTCGTTGCCGTCGTTGATCCAGCGGTGGCGGACGCCGATGCTGGCGAGCACTTCGAGGATCCGGTAGACCTCCTCGATCCGGGCGACCCGTCGCAGGGTCGTGCGGCCGGCGTTGAGCAGTGTGGCGCACAGCAGGGCCACGCAGGCGTTCTTGCTGGTCTTGACGTCGATGGAGCCCGAGAGGCGGCGGCCGCCGACGACGCGCAGGTGCATCGGGCCGGCGTAGCCGAGCGAGACGATTTCACTGTCGAGCGCCTCGCCGATGCGGGCGATCATATCAAGACTGATGTTCTGATTTCCCCGCTCGATGCGGTTGACCGCGCTCTGACTCGTGCCGAGAGCGTCCGCGAGCTGGGACTGGGTCCAGCCACGGTGCTGCCGGGCGTCACGGATGAGCTTGCCGATGCGGCCGAGGTAGGCGTCTGTCATGAGACAGACGGTATCTCAGATATGAGATTACTTCGCCTCGCGCCATGGTTTCCCCTTTGTTCTACTACTATGCGAACAACATGGAGGGGTGATGAACGTACTTCTATCGATTGCGAAGGAACGGCGGCGATTGCTGCTCGTCGTCTTGCCTTATCTGCTCGGCTGTGCCGCCTTCCTGACGGTCTTTCTGGCGCGTCATGACCGCCTCCCCGACCCCATGGCCACGCACTTCTCCGGCGCCGGTCGCGCCGACGGCTACACGGCACTGGGTTCGTTCCCGTACGTCGCTCTCGCACTGCTGCTCGTGCCGGCCGTGCTGTTCGCGGCGCTGGCCTACGGCATGAGGGGAGGGCGCACGAGAGCCCTGGTCGCTTTCGGTTACGCCCTCGCGGGGCTCCTCGGCTACCTCCTCTGTGCCCTCGTCCTCGGCAACGCACGGGCCGGCGCCGACGGGACCGGGGCCCGGATGGGGATGGGGGAGCTGGGCGTGGCCCTGGCCGTCGCCGCCGCGGCGGGCGGTCTGGGGTGGCTGCTGGCCGGCCGGGACGCGACGCCCGCGCGCGAGCCGGCACCCGTCGTTGCGCCGCGCCTCGAACTGCGGGACGGCGAGGCCGTGACGTGGACCCGGTCCATCACCTCCCGCCCCCTGCGCCGGATCGGCCTTGCGCTCGTCCTGCCGGGCGCGGCCGTCGGGCTCCTCGCCGGCTGGGGCGCCGGCGCCGGCCCGGTCGTCGGCGGGCTGCTGGTCTGTGCCTTCTCCGCCGCCCGCATCACCGTCGACCGCCACGGCCTGACCGCGACCCTGCCCTGGCTGCCCCGCCCCCGGCTGCGCATCCCCCTCGACCGCATCGCATCGGCGACCAGCCGCCCCATCGACCCCCTTCCCGACCTCGGGGGCTGGGGCTACCGCGTCGTGCCCGGCCGCAGCGGCCTCGTCCTGCGCTCCGGCGAGGCCGTTGTGGCCCGGCTGATCACCGGCAGCGAATTCGTCGTCACCGTCGACGACGCGGCCACGGCGGCCGCACTGCTCGACGCGCTCGCGGCCCGGGCCGGAGGCAGGGCCTGACGTGCTCGTCCGCCTCGACCCCGGCTCGCCCCTGCCGCTCGGCGACCAGATCGCCGCCGCCGTCCGCGGCGCCATCGCCGACGGCTCCGTCCGCCCCGGCGAACGCCTCCCCGCCGCCCGCACTCTCGCCGACTCCCTCGACGTCAACGTCCACACCGTCCTGCGCGGTTACCAACGGCTGCGCGAGGAGGGCCTCATCGACCTCCGCCGCGGCCGCGGCGCAGTCGTGGCCACGGGCGCCGCACCACCGGGCCGCGCCCGGCTGGTCGAGGGCGTACGCGACCTGATCGCGGACGCACGGGCGCTGGGCATGTCGGACCAGGAGGTGATGGACCTCGTGCGGACGGGGCTCGCGGCGGGGTGAGACGTCGGCGTCGGAGGGTCGGTCCTCCCACGGACGTCGTGACTGCAGCATCACGACTGTCCAAGGTCTACGGCAATCGCCATCAGCGACGCGCCCGTTCGGCCCAACCCTCACTCGTACTGGTGAACCAAACCTGCCTGCGGCCCGCGACCGGCCCCCTGCGAAAATCGGTCAGCAGGCGGCCACGGGGGCCGTCCAGGGGGAGAGGTGTGTCCTGTGGCCACTCTGATCAGTTCCTTCACCGGTGACGAGGCGCGGGCCCGGGTGCTCGCCGCGTATGAGAGGGCCCTGGCCTTCTGGCCGCAGCCCCGCGAGGAGCGCGACGTCGAGACGGCCTTCGGGACCACGCGGGTCCACACCTACGGAGCGGACGGCGGCGGTACCCCGGTCGTGCTGCTGCACGGTCAGAGCGCCTCGCCCACCGAGTGGGCGCCGCACGTCGCCGCGCTTGCCGAGGGGCGCATGGTCTACGCCGTCGACCGGGTGGGGGAGCCGGGCCACAGCACGCAGACCGCGCCCATACGCACCCAGGACGAGACCGCCGCCTGGCTGGAGGAGGTCCTCGCCGGGCTCGGGCTGGAGCGGGCGCATCTCGTCGGGCACTCGTACGGCGGGTGGGTGGCGCTCAACCACGCCTCCCGCGCCCCGGGCCGCGTCGCCTCGGTGGCCGTCTACGACCCGCCGCGCGCCCTCGCCCCGCTCAAGGCCGGCTTCGTGCTCGGCGCCATCGCCTCCCTCGTCGGCGGTGCGGGATTCCGGTACCGGTGGTTCGAGAAGATCATCGGCGGTACGGGCGCGCCGGCCGGCCAGGCCGAGGCCCAGACCCGGTTCACCGTGGAGGCGCTGGGCGGCTTCCGCGTACGGCTGCTCCCGCCGCCGGAGATGGCCGACGAGGAACTGGCGACCATCGAGGCGCCCGCCCTCGTCCTTCTCGGAGGGGAGAGCCGCGTCCACGACGCCCGCCGGGCGGCGGAGCGCGCCCGTGTCATTCCTGACGTGCGTGTCGAGGTCGTCCCCGGCGCCGACCACGGCATCCCGGTCGAACTGTTCAACAGCCGCGTGCCCGAGTTCGTGCGCGAGGTGGAGGACGGGCGGGCCGCGCGGGCCTGACCGTCACCGGTCGTCCGCGTCCTCGCCCCGGGTGAGTGCCAGCAGCGCCATGTCGTCGGTGATGCGGCCGCCGGTGTGCCGGCCCACGTCGGCGAGCAGGGCGTCGAGCAGTGCGTCCGGTCCGGAGAAGTCGCGCCCGGACAGCCGGGCGACGGGGTCGTAGAAGACGCCGGCGCGGTTCCGCGCCTCGGTGAGGCCGTCGGTGTACAGCAGGAGGGTCGTGCCCGGCGGGAACGGCACCGTGTCGGCCCGGTCCTCGCCGGCGCCCAGCTCGGCCAGGGCCAGCGGCAGGGCCGGCTCGGACGGTTCCACGGCGCGCACCGCACCGCCGTGCAGCAGCAGCGGCGCCGGATGGCCGCGGTTGACCAGCCGCAGTGCGGTGCCGGAGGGCGGCATCTCGGCCAGGACGGCGGTGACGAACCCCTCGATCCGCTCGATGCCCGCCCGCCGCTCCGCCTCCCGCCGCAGCGCCCCGTCCAGCCGGCCCGCGACCCCGGTGAGCCGGGGCTCCTGCTCGGCGGCCTCCCGGAACGCCCCCACCGCCACGTCCACCGCCTTGACCGCCTCCATGCCCTTGCCGCGGACGTCGCCGACGACGCAGCGCACCCCGTGCGGGGTCTCCTGCACCGCGTAGAGGTCCCCGCCGATCTGGGCGTCCTGCACGGCCGACTGGTAGCGCACGGCGATCCGCAGATTCCCGATCGAGGCGGGCGGCTCCGGCAGCACGGCGCGCTGCACGGCCAGGGCGACCCGGCGTGCGGACTGCAGCCGCACGTCGCTGTAGTACATGAGGCGGCTGACGGCCACGGCGAGGGCCGAGACGGTCGCGACCGCCGCCAGCTCGCTCCGGCCGCCCGGGTCCCCGAGGAAGCCGAAGTGGCTCAGCAGTGCGGCGTCGGCGGCGCAGGCGCCGAGGCCCGCCAGGACCGTCGCGCGCAGCGACAGCAGTGCGGCGGCGGTCATGGGGGCGGCCGTGTAGAAAGCCTCGGCGCTGAAGTGGGGCGGGGTGTTGTAGTCGATGGCGGCGCCCCCGGCGAGCAGGAGGACGGGCAGCCACTGCAGGTGGCCCAGGCACCCGCGCCCGACGCCGTCGCGTCCCGCGCTCGGTGCCCTCACGTACCGCTCCCGCTCTCGCGTGCCGTCCCGTCCGACACGCTCCAGCATCCTCGGGCAGGATTGCGGCTGCCAGTCAGGGGACGGCGCAGGGGTTGCGTGCTCCGGGGATACGGGGGTACGTGCTTCAGGGGGTGCGTGCTGTAGGGATACGTGCCCTATGTCCGTGGGTGCCGACACCGGACGGCCCATCTGGGCATGACCGTTTCGCAGCGATGTACTAGAGTTATCTCGACATCGAGATATCTGCCGAGAGGCGTACCGCCGTCGCGCCAGTAAGGCGTACCTAAGTTAGGCACACCTTAGCGGATCCGCGCGGTGTCGGGGCGGCAGGATTGCCGCAGTACGCGAATTCATGCATGAAGGAGACTGTCGTGTCGGCGAACAGCTTCGACGCCCGCAGCACGCTGCAGGTGGGCGACGAGTCGTACGAGATCTTCAAGCTGGACAAGGTCGAGGGCTCCGCCCGCCTCCCCTACAGCCTGAAGGTGCTGCTGGAGAACCTGCTCCGCACGGAGGACGGCGCGAACATCACCGCCGACCACATCCGCGCGCTGGGCAACTGGGACTCGCAGGCCCAGCCCAGCCAGGAGATCCAGTTCACGCCGGCCCGCGTGATCATGCAGGACTTCACCGGTGTGCCCTGCGTCGTCGACCTCGCCACCATGCGTGAGGCCGTCAAGGAGCTCGGCGGCGACCCGGCGAAGATCAACCCGCTGGCCCCGGCCGAGCTGGTCATCGACCACTCCGTCATCGCCGACAAGTTCGGCACGAAGGACGCCTTCGGCCAGAACGTCGAGCTGGAGTACGGCCGCAACAAGGAGCGCTACCAGTTCCTGCGCTGGGGCCAGACCGCCTTCGACGAGTTCAAGGTCGTCCCCCCGGGCACCGGCATCGTCCACCAGGTCAACATCGAGCACCTGGCCCGTACCGTCATGGTCCGCAATGGCCAGGCGTACCCCGACACCCTCGTCGGCACCGACTCGCACACCACCATGGTCAACGGCCTCGGCGTGCTGGGCTGGGGCGTCGGCGGCATCGAGGCCGAGGCCGCGATGCTCGGCCAGCCGGTCTCCATGCTCATCCCGCGCGTCGTCGGCTTCAAGCTGACCGGTGAGCTCCCCGCCGGCACCACCGCCACCGACCTCGTCCTCACGATCACCGAGATGCTGCGCAAGCACGGCGTCGTCGGCAAGTTCGTCGAGTTCTACGGCGAGGGCGTCGCCGCCACCTCGCTGGCCAACCGCGCCACCATCGGCAACATGTCGCCGGAGTTCGGCTCGACCGCCGCGATCTTCCCGATCGACGGCGAGACCCTGAACTACCTCAAGCTCACCGGCCGCTCCGAGCAGCAGGTCGCGCTCGTCGAGGCGTACGCCAAGGAGCAGGGCCTCTGGCTCGACCCGGCCGCCGAGCCGGACTTCTCCGAGAAGCTGGAGCTCGACCTCTCCACGGTCGTCCCCTCCATCGCCGGCCCGAAGCGCCCGCAGGACCGCATCGTCCTCTCCGAGGCCGCCGCCCAGTTCGCGCAGGACGTCCGCAACTACGTCGACGAGGTCGACGAGGCGGGCAAGGAGTCCTTCCCGGCCTCCGACGCCCCGGCCGTCTCCACCGGCGCCCCGTCGAAGCCGGTCACCGTGACCGCCCCCGACGGCTCGACCTACGAGATCGACCACGGCGCCGTCACCGTCGCCGCGATCACCTCCTGCACCAACACCTCGAACCCCTACGTCATGGTCGCCGCGGCGCTCGTGGCCAAGAAGGCGGTCGAGAAGGGCCTGACCCGCAAGCCGTGGGTCAAGACCACCCTCGCCCCGGGCTCCAAGGTCGTCACCGACTACTTCGACAAGGCGGGCCTGACCCCCTACCTCGACAAGGTCGGCTTCAACCTCGTCGGCTACGGCTGCACCACCTGCATCGGCAACTCCGGCCCGCTGCCGGAGGAGGTCTCCAAGGCCGTCAACGACCACGACCTGGCCGTCACCTCGGTGCTCTCCGGCAACCGCAACTTCGAGGGCCGGATCAACCCCGACGTCAAGATGAACTACCTGGCCTCCCCGCCGCTGGTCGTCGCGTACGCCATCGCGGGCTCCATGAAGGTGGACATCACCAAGGACGCCCTGGGTGTGGACACCGAGGGCAACCCCGTCTTCCTGAAGGACATCTGGCCCTCCGAGGCCGAGGTCAACGACGTCGTGGCCAACGCCATCGGCGAGGACATGTTCAACAAGTCCTACCAGGACGTCTTCGCGGGCGACGCCCAGTGGCAGGCCCTGTCGATCCCGACCGGCAACACCTTCGAGTGGGACGCCGAGTCCACCTACGTCCGCAAGCCCCCGTACTTCGAGGGCATGCAGATGGAGCCGGCCCCGGTCACCGACATCACCGGCGCCCGCGTGCTCGCCAAGCTGGGCGACTCGGTCACCACCGACCACATCTCCCCGGCCGGTGCCATCAAGGCCGACACCCCGGCCGGCAAGTACCTCACCGAGCACGGTGTCGAGCGTCGTGACTTCAACAGCTACGGCTCGCGCCGCGGCAACCACGAGGTCATGATCCGCGGTACGTTCGCCAACATCCGCCTGCGCAACCAGATCGCGCCGGGCACCGAGGGCGGCTTCACCCGCGACTTCACGCAGGACGACGCGCCGGTGTCGTTCATCTACGACGCCTCGCAGAACTACCAGGCCGCCGGCATCCCGCTGGTCATCCTGGGCGGCAAGGAGTACGGCTCCGGCTCGTCCCGCGACTGGGCGGCCAAGGGAACGGCCCTCCTCGGCGTCAAGGCCGTCATCACCGAGTCGTACGAGCGCATCCACCGCTCGAACCTCATCGGCATGGGCGTCCTGCCGCTCCAGTTCCCGGCCGGCCAGTCGGCCGACTCGCTCGGCCTGACCGGCGAGGAGACCTTCTCCATCGCCGGCATCACGGAGCTGAACGAGGGCACCACCCCGAGCACGGTCAAGGTCACCACCGACACCGGTGTCGAGTTCGACGCGGTCGTCCGCATCGACACCCCCGGTGAGGCGGACTACTACCGCAACGGCGGCATCATGCAGTACGTGCTGCGCAACCTGATCCGCGGCTAGCGGTTCCGGTAACAGACGGCTGAGGGCCGCACCCCGTTCGTACGGGGTGCGGCCCTCGGGCGTTTTCGTGGGCTTCCGGTCAGAACATGGTGCTGTACTGGCCCCAGCCGCCGCCGATCCGCAC
>NZ_JAIXMK010000056.1:0-10950 GCF_020328095.1 Streptomyces sichuanensis | reverse complement strand
CGGTCAGAACATGGTGCTGTACTGGCCCCAGCCGCCGCCGATCCGCACGCGGTTGTCGAACGGGTCGGTGGCGTTGCCGTTGCCGCGGTAGAGCCACAGGACGCCGGACCTGTCGCGGGCGAGGAGGTCGCTGCGGCCGTCGAGGTTCACGTCACCGCTGGAGGTCAGCAGGTTGTACGCGTCCCAGCCGCCGCCGACCTTGACGCGGCTCTCGAAGGGGTCGTAGGCGTTGCCCGTGCCCTTGTAGAACCAGAGGACGCCGGACTTGTCCTTGGCGACGATGTCGGGCTTTCCGTCGCCGTTGAGGTCGCCGCGGCCGGCGATGTCGGTGTAGACGTCCCAGCCGGGGCCGACGCGGTAGCGGTCGCTCAGGGTGCCGTCCGGGTGGGCCAGGTAGATCCACAGCACACCGGAGGCGTCGCGGGCGATGAGGTCGGCCTGGCCGGCGCCGCCGAGGTTGCCCGGGGAGGCGATGAGGTTGTAGATGTTCCAGCCGCCGCCGATGCGGTCGTGGACCACCGGGGCGTCCGGGGTGGGGCCGGGATGGGTGAAGCGCAGGGTGCCGTCGGCCGTCCGGACGTAGTGGCCGTCGGCCCGGCCGTTCTGATTGTGGTCGACCTGGACCGTGGCGGTGATGCCCCGCCACTTCTCGCTGGCGACGGTACGGTCGGCGAACCCGCCCTGCCCGTCGGGCCTGTACTCGTAGAGGGACGTGCCGCCCACCGCCATCAGCGGGAAGACGGGGGAGGCGGCCCGCGACGCCGGGGCGCCGGCCGGGGGCGCCGCCGGGGGTGCGACGGACACGTCCGCAGCGGCCGGAGCCGGGCCGTCGGCGGCGGCCGTTCCGGCGGCGGTGCCGACCAGCGCGGCGGCTATCGCCGCGGTCACGAGACGCGAGAGGGCGCGTCCGCGCGTACGGCCGGGGAATGGAGCCACGTAGCTCTCCTATGGCGATCAAAAAGAGGAAAGACGCGTCGTCCGTGGTCGGGACGGCGCAAGATCGCCTGGATCATCGCACGGGCCCCTCACGGCGGAAGGGCCGCACCCCCCACGGGGAGATGCGGCCCTCGGCGCCCCGGGCGTCGCCGCCCGGTCATGTGCTGAGCGGTGCTCAGAACATCGAAACGTACTGGTCCCAGCCGCCGCCGATGCGCACGCGGTTCTCGAACGGGTCGTTCTGGTTGCCGTTGCCCTTGTAGAACCACAGGACGCCGGACCTGTCGCGGGCGAGCATGTCGCTGCGGCCGTCCTTGTCCATGTCACCGATGGACAGGAGCGTGTCGTAGATGTCCCAGCCGGGGCCGACCTTGACGCGGCTCTCGAAGGGGTCCTTGTAGTCGCCCGTGCCCTTGTAGAACCACAGGGCGCCGGACTTGTCCTTGGCGACCATGTCGGCCTTGCCGTCGCCGTTGAGGTCGCCGCGGCCGGCGATGTCGGTGTAGATGTCCCAGCCGGGGCCGACGCGGTAACGGTCGCTCAGCGTGCCGTCCGGGTGGGCCAGGTAGATCCACAGGACGCCGGACTTGTCGCGGGCGAGGAGGTCGGACTCCTGGGCACCGCCGAGGTTGCCGGGGGAGAGGATGCGGTCGTAGATGTCCCAGCCGCCGCCGATGGTCACGGTCTGCTCGTCGACGCCCTTGTTGAAGTACAGGGTGCCGGTCTTCGACTGGCTGTAGAGGCCGTCGGGGTAACCGTCCTGGTTGTGGTCGACGCGGGTCGCGCCGGCCATGACCTGCCAGCCGGTGACGACGGGATTGCTGCGGTCGCCGAGGGCACCCTTGCCGTCCGGGGCGTACATGTAGACCGTGCCGGACCGGTCGACCGTCGTCAGCGGGAAGACGGGGGCGGCGGCGGTCCGCTGCGCCACGGCCGTCCGCGGTGCGGCCTGCGTCAGCACGCCGGCCCCGGCGGCCTTCTGCGTCGACGGGGTGGCGGGCGTCGTGCCGTCGGCGACGGCCGTACCGGCGGTGGTGCCGAGCAGCGCGGCGGCTATCGCCGCGGTGGCGAGGCGGGACAGAGCGCGTCCGCGCTTGCGGCCCGGAAGATTCCCCACGTAGTTCTCCTATGCCGATGAGGAAACGCGGCGCCCCTGGTCGGGGGCGCCGCGAGATCCTCTGGATCATTGCACAGGATCTTCACATCGCCGGGGGTGCACCCTGCGGGGGCGCGGTCGTCGTGCCGCGAGAAGTCCCGGGCGAAGCCCCGACCGGAGCGCCGTCAGGGCTTCACGCATCGGCTCAGAACATCAGGACGTACTTGTCCCAGCCGCCGCCGATCTTCGTGCGGTTGTCGAACGGGTCGGTGGCGTTGCCGTTGCCCTTGTAGAACCACAGCACGCCGGACCTGTCGCGGGCGAGCATGTCGCTGCGGCCGTCGTTGTCCATGTCGCCGACGCTGACGAGCTTGTCGTAGGCGTTCCAGCCGCCGCCGACCTTGACGCGGCTCTCGAAGGGGTCCTTGTAGTCGCCGGTGCCCTTGTAGAACCAGAGGACGCCGGACTTGTCCTTGGCGACGATGTCGGGCTTTCCGTCGCCGTTGAGGTCGCCGCGGCCGGCGATGTCGGTGTAGACGTCCCAGCCGGGGCCGACGCGGTAGCGGTCGCTGAGGGTGCCGTCCTCGCGCGCCTGGTAGAGCCACAGGACGCCGGACTTGTCACGGGCGATCAGATCGGACTCGCCGGAGCCGGCGAGGTCACCCGGGGAGAGGATGCGGTCGTAGACGTTCCAGCCGCCACCGATCCAGTGGACGCCCTCGCCCGTGTACTCCAGGCGGCCGTCGTTGTGGCGGACGTACCAGGCGTCCCACTGGCCGTCGCGGTTGTGGTCGACTGCCGTCGCGTCGGGGAAGTTCCAGCCGCCGTCGATGAACCAGTCGTCGCCGAACCCGCCCTGGCCGTTCGAGGTGTACCGGTAGAGAAGGCCGTAGGTGTCGACCGCCATCAAGGGGAACTGAGGAGCCTCCGCCGTGGGCCCGTTGGCGGCGCGCAGTGCGGCGCGCGGGGCGGCCTGGGGGGCGGCCTGCGGCTGGGCGGCGCTCTTCTCCAGCGCCTTCGCGGCAGGGCTGCTCGCCGGGCCGTCGGCGGCGGCCGTACCGGCGGTGGCACCCACCAGGGCGGCGGCTATCGCCGCGGTGACGAGGGTGGACGCGATGCGTCCGGACTGACGGCCGGGAACGTTCGGCAAGAAGCTCTCCTATGAGGACGATTCGTTACGCGAGACCCCATGTAGGGGCATTGCGATATCTCCATGATTATTCACAGGATCCCCACGAATCAACTCAATAGCGGAACGCGCGACCATGACGAACATGACACGAGGGGGCGCAGTCCCATGACTGCGCCCCCTCGTGGGACGGGCTCAGACGTCGGCCGCGCCGGGATCAGAACAGGTTGTTGTACTGGCCCCAGCCGCCGCCGATGCGCACCCGGTTGTCGAACGGGTCGTTCTGGTTGCCGTTGCCCTTGTAGAACCACAGGACGCCGGACCTGTCGCGGGCGAGCATGTCGCTGCGGCCGTCGCCGTCCATGTCGCCGGAGGACACCAGCGTGTTGTAGATGCCCCAGCCGCCGCCGACCTTGACGCGGCTGGCGAACGGGTCGTTCAGGTCGCCGGTGCCCTTGTAGAACCAGAGCACGCCGGACTTGTCCTTGGCGACCATGTCGGTCTTGCCGTCGCCGTTGAGGTCGCCGCGGCCGGCGATGTCGGTGTAGATGTCCCAGCCGGGGCCGACGCGGTAACGGTCGCCCAGCGTGCCGTCGGCGCGGGCGGTGTAGAGGTACAGGACGCCGGACTTGTCCCGGGCGAGGAGGTCGGGCTCGCTGCCGCCGGCGAGGTTGCCGGGGGAGAAGATGCGGTCGTAGATGTTCCAGCCGCCGCCGATGACGACGGCCTCCTGCTGCTCGTCGACGGTGGGGCCGTAGATCAGCGAACCCTCCACCGCCCGGACGTAGACGTGGTCCGCTTCGCCGTTCTGGTCCTGGTCGGTCTGGGTGGCCGCCGTGATGTCGGTCCACTCGTTGTCGACCAGCTTGCGGTCGCCGAAGCCACCGCGGCCGTCGGGCTGGTACTCGTACAGCTCGCCGGACGTCTTGGTGGCCATCAGCGGGAAGCGGGGTGCTGCGGCGGTGGGGGCGGCGGATGCGGTTCCGGCGGTGGTGCCGACCAGTGCGGCGGCGATGGCCGCCACCGCGAGGCGCGACAGGGCGCGCCCGTGCTTGCGGCCGGAGGAAAGGGCCACGTGGTGCTCCTCGTGCAGATAAGAAAAGACGCGGCACTCCCTGCCGGGAGTGCCGCGAGATCGTCCGGATCATGCCACACGCCGTTTATCGGTCAACCAAGAGGGTGGGCCGGATGCAACGCTGTGGCGCGGCCCCGGAACGGCGTGGCGCGACCTCAGAACATCAGGGTGAACTTGTCCCAGCCGCCGCCGATCTTGGTGCGGTTGTCGAAGGGGTCGGTGGCGTTGCCGTTGCCCTTGTAGAACCAGAGGACGCCCGAGGTGTCGCGGGCGAGCATGTCGCTGCGGCCGTCGTTGTCCATGTCGCCGACGCTGACGAGCTTGTCGTAGGCGTTCCAGCCGCCGCCGACCTTGACGCGGGTCTCGAACGGCGACGTGGAGGTGCCGGTGCCCTTGTAGAACCAGAGGACGCCGGACTTGTCCTTGGCGACGATGTCGGGCTTTCCGTCGCCGTTGAGGTCGCCGCGGCCGGCGATGTCGGTGTAGATGTCCCAGCCGGGGCCGACGCGGTAGGGGTTCCCCAGGGTGCCGTCGGTGCGGGCCACGTAGTTCCACAGGACGCCGGACTTGTCGCGGGCGAGGACGTCGGACTCGTAGCCGGCGCCGAGGTCACCGGGGGAGAGGATACGGTCGAAGTTGTTCCAGCCGCCGCCGATCATCTTGTCGCCGGCGTCGCCGGTGTACTCCAGCTGACCGTCGCGGTGGCGGACGTACCAGCCGTCGTCCTTGCCGTTGCGGTCGTGGTCCACGGCCGTCGCCTCGGTGAAGTTGTTCCAGCCGTAGCCGATCAGCTGGTCGTCGCCGAAGCCGCCGTGGCCGTTTGACTCGTACTTGTAGACGAGACCGTCACGGTCGGCCGCGATGAGGGGGAAGCGGGGGGCGGCGGCGGTGGGCTCCGCGGCGGCCCGCAGCGCGGACCGCGGGGCGGCGTGCGGAGCGTTCTGCGGCTTCGCGACGCTCTTCTGGTGCGCCTTCGCGGCGGGGCTTTCCGCCGGCCCGGCGGCGGCCGCGGTCCCGGTGGTGGTGCCGGCCAGTGCGGCGGCTATGGCCGCGGTGACGACGCCCGACAGGATGCGTCCGCGCTGACGGCCGGTGAGGTTGCCCATGTGCTTCTCCAAGGGGATGAGACACGGCGCAACGCCCCACGCAGGGGCATTGCGAGATCTCCATGATCATTCCATGAAATCTTCACGCATCAACCGATTTGGCGAAATGCGGAGAGGGTGCGGACACGCCCCTGCGAGGGGGCGTGTCCGCGGGGCGTCAGCCCACCAGCTGGATCTCGTCGTGGGTTCCCGCGGCGTCCACGTCGCGGTAGTAGCTGACGTTGCCGTCGGCCCAGCGGATGAGGACGTCGTTGGGGGCCGTGGTGCCCGCGAAGGCGCCGACCGTGACCAACTGGGCCTTTGCCCAGAGGGACTTGGCGGGGCGCACCTTGATTTCGTCGTGGAAACCGGCGGTGTCGATCCCGGAGTAGACGGTGGCCTCGCCGTCGCTCCAGCGGACCATCAGGTCACCGGTCTGCTTGCCGGTGAACTCGCCCGCTCCGATCTGCTCGGCGTGGGTCCAGGTCGCGCTCGCCTTGCGCAGCTGGGTCTCCTTGCCGATGCCGTTGCCGCCGAGGTCGGAGAAGAGGGACACCGAACCGTTGGTCCACACGACGAGCAGGTCGTCGCGCAGCGCGTTGGCCGTGTAGCGGCCGGAGGCGATCAGCTTGGCGTTCTCCCAGACGCCGTTCTTCGGCTTGGCGAGCATCTTCTCGTCGTGCGTGCCGGTGTGGTCGACGTGCGCGTACTCGGTGAACTCCCCGTCGCTCCAGCGGACGAGCATGCCGTCGCTGCCGTCGGCGGAGAAGCGGCCACCGCTGATCGCCCGGGCGTACTTCCAGACGCTGCCCGGGCCCGCGATCTTGTACTCGGTGGTGAAGGGAGCCGTCCCCGCCTGGCCGTCCTTCTGCGCACCGGCCGTGTGGAGCGTGGCGGAGCCGTCGTTCCAGACCACGAACAGGTCGCTGTGCCCGCTGCCCGTGAAGTCACCGGAAGCCGTCAGCCTCGCCTGCTGCCACCGTTCGGCACCGCCGAGCGAGTAGGGCGGCTTGGGCTGCTGGTAGGGGCCGGCGTCCGTGTGGCGGCCGTTCTGGGCGTCGTCGTAGAGCTGGAAGAAACGGTCGCCGTACATCGGGCTGTAGGAGATCCGGTTGTACATCGGGTCGCTGCCGGGCACGTCCGGGCCGCCGCCGTTGAAGCCGCCGACGTTGCCGATGATCTGGCCCGTGCCGCTGCCGTCGAGCTTGGAGAACCAGGGGCCGCCCGAGACGCCGCCCCACATGCCCGCGCAGTCGATGCGCATCTGGTTGAAGTCCGGCAGGGCGCCGGTCCGCGTGGCGCAATGGACGGGCAGGTCCTGGGGGTTGTGGCCCACGGAGGGGTAGCCGATCACCGTGACGTCATTGGTGAACCCCGGCGTGCGCGCGAGGGAGTTGCCGCCCGCGACGTCCTGCAGGTTCCGTCCGTCGCCCGACTTGACCCGGGCGAAGGCGAAGTCCAGGTCCGACTCCGCCTTCATGGAGTTCTTCTCGTACCGCTTGTCGACGAACCACTCCTCGACCGGCCAGATCCCGTAAGGCTGCTCCTTCAGGGACTTCGCCGGGTCGTAGCCGGGGACGAACACGGCCTTGGAGTTGGTGCAGTGCCCGGCGGTGAGCATGAGGTTGCGGTTGCTGCTCTCGACGGAGCTCGCCGAGCAGAAGTGACTGCGCATGTCCTTGTCGACGGCGAAGAGCATGCCGACGGACTTGATGCCGGGGAAGCTCGTGGAGGTGTCCCTCTTGTCCCGGGCGAGCCCCCGGGGAGTGGGCTTCGGCGCCCCGGGCTTGGCCCCGGGCTGCGCCGCGCGGCCGGAGGGGTCGGTGGCGGAGGCGACGCGCTCGGGCGTCCAGAAGCGCAGGGCGTCCTCGACGGACCAGGTGCCGGAGGCGCCGGAGGGGGTGGGGGTGCCGGAGGGGGCGGGGGCGCTGGGCGTGCCGGGCTTGGCGGGCTTGGCGGGCGTCGGGGACGTCGACGGGCCGGCAGCTGCCGCTGCGGCGCCGGAGCCCAGCGCGAGGACGGACCCGAAGGTCACCGCGGCGACGAGGGAGCGCATGCGTGAGGCGCGCAAGGAAGGGAACTCCGTTCGGAGAAGAGCGAGGGGTGGGCGGAAGCCGACGGCCCTGCAGGCCCCGGACGTACGGGGCCTGCAGGGCCGGACGATGCTTCGGGTCAGCCGACGAGCTGCACTTCGGCGTGCGTGCCGGCCTTGTCCACGCCGGTGTACATGCTGACGTTGCCGTTGCTCCAGCGGACGAGGACGTCGTTCGGGACGACGTTGGCGGCGAACGCGCCCACGGTGATCAGCTGGGCGTTCGTCCACGCCTCCTTGGGCTTGCGCACCATGATCTCGCCGTGGAAGCCGGCGGTGTCGACGCCCGGGTAGATGGTGGCCTCACCGTCGGACCAGCGGACCATCAGGTCGCTCGTGCCCTTGCCGGTGAAGTCGCCGGACCCGATCTGCTCGGCGTGCGGCCAGGTGGTGTTCGCCTTCTGGATCTGCTTCTCCTTGCCGACGCCGTTGGCGCCGAGGTCGGAGTAGATCGAGACGGAGCCGTTGGCCCAGACGACGAGCAGGTCGTCGCGCAGGTCGTTGCCGGTGTAGCGGCCGGCGGTGATCAGCTTGGCGTTCTCCCAGACCCCGTTCTTGGGCTTGGCGAGCATCTTCTCGTCGTGGAAGCCCTTGGCGTCGACGTGGGTGTACTGCGTGACCTCGCCGTCGACCCAGCGGACGACCAGACCGTCGGTGCCGTCGGCCGCGAAACGGCCGGCAGTGATCGCGCGGGCGTACTTGAAGGTGCTGCCGGCGTCCGCGAGCTTGTGCACGGCGGAGAAGGGGTACTTGGGGTCCTTGTGGTCGGCGCCCTGGTAGAGGGTGACCGAGCCGTCGGCCCAGCGGACCAGCAGGTCCATGCGACGGGTGCCGTTGGCGGAACCGCCGGTGAAGTAGCCGGAGGCCAGGTATTCGGCGTTCTTCCAGTCCACGCCCTTCAGCAGGTCGCGGGAGAAGATGGCCTGCATCCAGCCGGCGATGTCGTCGACACGGGTGTCGACGGCGCCCTTGCGGGTCTCGGCCGGGTCGGCGCCGAGGCAGCCGGTCTGCCAGGACTGGCTGTTGACGGCGGCCAGCTCGACGCGGCCGTTCGTCTCGCGGAAGGCCGGGCCACCGGTGTCGCCCTTGCAAACGGCCGCGTCGGCGGTCTTGCCGGCGAGGTCGAGGGAGGTGGCCTTGACGCCGCCCACGGTGAACTGCGCGGTGTGCAGACGGCTGGGGAGCCACTCGGTCTTGGTCCGGCCGTAGCCGGCGACGCGCAGCTCCTCGCCCTGGGCGGGCGCGGTGGAGCCGATGGCGACCGGCGTGACGCCGGTGACGGGCTTGTCGAGCCGGGCCATCACGACGTCGCGGTCGTCGCGCGGGACCAGCTCGACGACGTTGGCGACGACGCCGCCGACGGTGGCCGTGGTCTTCAGCTTCGGCGTACCGGCCGCGACCTTCAGGCTTTTGGCGGGGTTGTCCGCGAAGCAGCTCGCGGCGGTGATCATCCAGTCCTGCTCGACCAGCGCTGCCGAGCAGGACCGCTTCCCGCCGATGTCGAGCTTGGCCGTGAACGAGTACGCCCCGTCCTTGGCCTGGTCACCGACGACGGCGGAGGCGGGTGTGCCGCCGAGGACGCCGGCCCCTACGACGGTGGCGAGGATGCCCGCTGTCCATGCCGCGCGCGATTGTCTGCCGAACACGTTCTTCCTTACTTACGGGTTGTTCCGTTGGATGTGGTGCGGTGAGGCGGTGGGTCAGCCGGTGACGCGCAGCTCGACCAGCACGGTGGGCTGGCCACCGGGAACGCCTTCACCGACGCCCTTCAGCTGGCCCTTGGGAACGTCGACGCTCTGCGCCGGGCCGTCGGCGGCCTTGACGGTGGCCTTGACGGGGTGGTCCTCGGTCTGGACGCCGTAGACGGAGGGGATCTCCAGGGCGAGGTAGCCGGACTTACCGGTGACCTTGAAGCAGTACTTGAAATCCTTCGACTGCGTCGTCATTACCTGGATGTCGGTGGAGGCGGCACAGTCGGCGAGCATGATGCGCCCGTCGCCCTGAACCAGCTTGATGCCCTTTTCCTTGAAGATGGCGTCCGCGTTCGGGTACGCGAAGTCTTCCACCGCGTAAGGCGGAATTTCAGATTCCGCACCGGGCTGCGGGGCGGCGTTGGCGGTGGTGAGCGTGGAAACTCCCACAACGGCCGTGGCGGCCACGGCAATGCCGGCGAGCAGCGTTTTGCGCACGCGAGATATCACAGGGAATTCCTTCCGGGTGCATGCGGCGACAGCGGTGGCCGCGGGTAAGGAAGCGATAAAGGGTGGATGGAATGTACCACCTGACCTGGCGGTATCGGTTGGTGAGGGGGTGTCAGGTGACGGAAGCGGAACCTCCTAATTCGCTTTTCTGTGAGGCGCCCACGATGCGCGTCGCAGGGAAAACGACTTGCCGGGTCACATGAACACTGGGGTTATGCTCACCGGGCCGATCTACGGCAACACGCAACTAGTTGAAGAGAGCTGCTTGGTGAGAAAAAGAAGCGTCGAATTCGCGAGAGCGAGGGGACGGTCGACGCTGTACGCGCGTGTATTGTGTTCGAGCCTGCTTCCCATGTCGCTTGTCGTCGGGGTGCTCGGCGGCAGCGCATCGGCCACCGGTGAATTCCCCGACGACGGGCTGTGGTTCGACCCGATCCCGGCCACCAACCGTGGCCGCGTCGTCGAGTTGTGGAAGACCGGCGGTCCCGGCGTCAAGGCGGCGGCCGAGGCCGCGCTCATGGGCACCGACGAGGACGTGAACCGGTTCCTGGCCGGTGAGAAGGACGCCGCCGAGCAGCACGACGACCGCATCTCGGCGGTCCAGATCCTTTCCCTGGGCGGGCGGCAGGTCCGGGAGGCCGCGCAGAAGGCGCTGGCCGGCTCCCAGACCGACCTGCGGCAGTTCTTCAAGTCCGGCTGGCAGCAGCCGCTCGAACAGGATCAGCGGGTCGCGGTCACACAGCTCGCGACCAGCGGAGGCCGGAGCCTCCAGGAGGCCGGCAAGGCCGCCCTCGGCGGCTCGGCGGAGGACGTCCGGAAGTTCCTGGACGAGGGGCAGTACCCGGCCCGGGAGTCCGACGACCGGGTCCAGCTCATGCAGATCATGTCGGCCGGCGGCCCGGCGACCAAGGAGGCCGCCAAGCTCGCTCTGAACTCGTCCTCCGAGGACGTGCGCGAGTTCCTGAGCGTGGGGCAGTACACCGCCCGCTCCCGGGACCAAGAGCGGGCCACAGTCTCGCAGTTGGCGGAGCGCGCCAAGGAAGCCGGCAAGACGGCCAAGCGGGAGACCGAAGCCGCCCAGGACGCTTCCGAACGCGCCGTGATGGCGTCGAAGCTGGCCAAGGAAGCGGCGCAGAAGGCCGCGGCCGAGACCGCTGCGGCCAAGAAGGACGCCGGCCGGGCGTCGAACGCCGCCGGCCGGGCCGCCGACGCGGCCGAGAGCGCCGCCCAGGCGGCGCAGGAGGCCATCGACGCGGCACGGGCGGCCAATTCGTCGGCCCGCATCGCGGCCAGCGCCGCCTCGCAGGCCGCTTCCGCCGCCGCGCAGGCCGCCGAA
>NZ_JAIXMK010000055.1:0-12111 GCF_020328095.1 Streptomyces sichuanensis | reverse complement strand
GCGCCGACACCGGCCCGCGCAGGGCCGAGACCCTCGCGACCCGACGCGGCCCCACCGTCACGGGCCCGCGCGAGGCCGGGCAGCGCCGGCTGCGGCGCAGAGCCGACCCCGCCGCCGACCGCGTCGGCCCGTTCGCCACCGTCGGGATCCACCGCCGCCCCGACCGGGGCCGGGGCCCGGCCGTCGGACAGCCGTGCGCCCCCGGCAGCCTCTGCCCCCTCCTCCCCCGGTTCCCTGCCCGTGACCGGCCGGGCAGGCGAAGCCGACGGCCGGCCCGGCCCCCGACCGGGCCGGGGCCCGCCCAGGTGCACCCTCCGGTCGGCGACGGCGAGCAGCGCGGGCCGGTGGACGACCAGCACCACGGTCCGGCCCGCGGCCAGCCGCCGTACGGCCGCCACCACGGCGGCCTCGGTCTCGCCGTCGAGCGCCGCCGTCGGCTCGTCGAGCAGCAGGACCGGCCGGTCGGCGAGGAACGCCCGGGCCAGCGCGATCCGTTGACGCTGCCCGGCGGACAGCCCTCCGCCGTCCTCGCCGAGGCGAGTGTCAGTGCCCTGCGGCAGCATGGAGACGAAGCCGAGCGCTCCGGCCGCCCGCAGTGCGTCCTGCACCTGTGCGTCCGAGGCGTCGGGCCGGGCCAGTCGTACGTTCTCGGCGACCGTCCCGGCGAAGAGATGGGGCCGTTGCGGAAGCCAGGCCACCTGGCTCCGCCAGCTTTCGGGGGAGAGCGATGAGAGTTCCGCACCGCCCACCAGCACCCGCCCGGCGCTGGGCCGTTCGAGGCCCAGCAGGGCCCGCAGCAGGGTCGACTTGCCGGCGCCGCTGGCGCCGGTCACCGCGACCGTCTCGCCCGGCCGCACCTCGAACGAGGTCTCGGCCAGGGAGGGTTGCGGCCGGTCCGCGTGCCGGACCACGAGGCGTTCGACGGTCAGCGCCGCGGTCCGGGCGTCCGGGGCCGGGAGGGTGCCGGCCGGGGCGGGCTCGCTCTCCAGCACGGCGAAGACCTGGTCCGCCGCCGCCAGGCCCTCCGCCGCCGCGTGGTACTGCGCGCCCACCTGGCGCAGCGGAAGGTACGCCTCGGGCGCCAGGACGAGCACCATCAGGCCGGTGTACAGGTCGAGTTCGCCGTGCACGAGCCGCATGCCCACGCCGACGGCGACGAGCGCCACCGACAGGGTGGACAGCAGCTCCAGGGCGAAGGAGGAGAGGAAGGCCAGGCGCAGCGTCCGCAGCGTGGCCCGCCGGTAGTCGGCGGTGATGGCGCGGATCGACTCGGCCTGTGCCTTGGCACGGCCGAAGACCTTGAGCGTGGGCAGTCCGGTGACGACGTCGAGGAAGTGCCCGGAGAGGCGGGACAGCAGCCGCCACTGCCGGTCCATCCGGGACTGGGTGGCCCAGCCGATGAGGGCCATGAAGAGGGGGATGAGGGGCAGCGTGAGGACGATGACGAGCGCCGACAGCCAGTCGGCGGTGACGATGCGGGCCAGGACGGCCACAGGCACCACGACCGCGAGACCGAGCTGGGGGAGGTAGCGGGCGAAGTAGTCGTCCAGGGCGTCGATGCCACGGGTGGCGAGGGTGGCCAGCTCGCCGCTGTTGCGCCCGGCCGGGTCGAGCCGGGCGGCCCGCTCCAGCAGCCGGTTCCGCAGCGTCGACTTGACCGCCGCGCTCGCACGGTGGGCGGCCAGCTCGGTGAGCCAGGACACCACGGCCCGGCCCAGGGCGACGGCGGCCAGCAGCGCGAGCGGTGCGGTGAGGTCGCCGGCCGTGCGCCCGTGCCGGAAGGCCCCGGTGACGACGTCGGCGATCAGCATCGCCTGCGCGATGACGAGGCCGGCCCCCGCCAGCCCGAGCGCGACGGAGGCGACGAGGAAGAGGCGGGTCGCGGAGGCGTACCTCAGCAGGCGGGGGTCGACGGGCTTCATGGCGTGGGCACCTCAGTGGGCGGCCGGGATGTGCTGGGTGCCGATCCGCTTGCGGAACACCCAGTAGGTCCAGGATTGGTAGCCGATGATCAGCGGGGTCGCGAAGCCGGCGACCCACGTCATGATGCCCAGCGTGTACGGGCTGGAGGCGGCGCTGGTGACGGTCAGGTTCCAGGCCGGGTCGGACGAGGAGGGCAGCACGTCGGGGAAGAGCGCGAGGAAGACGGTGGCGAAGGCGGCGGCGACGGTCACGCCGGAGAGGGCGAACGACCAGCCCTCCCGGCCCGCGCGGTTCAGGGCCAGGGCGGCGAGCAGGGCGAGGACGGCCACGACCGTGGCGGGCAGGCTGCGCCCGTTGCCGTACGCGGCCTGCGACCAGGCCAGGAAGGCCACGGCGAGCGCCGCGGCGGCCAGGCCGTAGCGGGCGGCGTGGGCGCGGGCCCGGTGGCGGATGTCGCCGGTGGTCTTCAGCGCGGCGAAGACGGCGCCGTGGAAGGTGAAGAGGACGAGCGTGAAGAGGCCGCCCAGCAGGGCGTAGGGGCTCATCAGGTCGAGCACGTCACCGCTGTAGTTCTTGTCCGGCCCGATCGGGACCCCGCGCAGGACGTTGGCGAACACGGCTCCCCACAGGAAGGCGGGCAGCAGCGAGCACCAGAAGATGGCGTTCTCCCAGTTGCGCTGCCAGCGCTCCCCGGGGCGCTTGTGGCGGTACTCGAAGGCGACGCCGCGGACGATGAGGCAGACGAGGACGGCCAGCAGCGGCAGGTAGAAGCCGCTGAAGAGCGTGGCGTACCAGTCGGGGAAGGCGGCGAAGGTCGCTCCGGCGGCGGTGATCAGCCAGACCTCGTTGCCGTCCCAGACGGGGCCGATGGTGTTGATCAGCACCCGCCGCTCGGTGCGGTCCCGGGCGAGCGTCTTGGTCAGGACACCGATGCCGAAGTCGAACCCTTCGAGGAAGAAGTAGCCCGTCCACAGGACGGCGATCAGCAGGAACCAGAAGTCGTGGAGGTGCATGGTCGGTTCTCCGTTCCCCGCCCGGTCAGTACGCGAACGTCATCGGCTTGTCGGCGTCCTCGGCGGCTCCGGCCGCGCCGGCCCCGCCGGACGGGAACCGCAGCCGGGGGTCCTTCGCCGGGGGCTTCTCGTCGGTGTCCGGGCCTGCCTTGGCGTACTTCACGAGCAGCTTGACCTCGACGACGGCCAGCACCGCGTACAGCGCGGTGAAGACGGCCATGGAGGTGAGGACCTCGCCCTGGCCCACGCCCGGCGAGACCGCGTCGCCGGTCTTCATCAGCCCGTAGACGGCCCAGGGCTGGCGGCCCATCTCGGTGAAGATCCAGCCGAAGGAGTTGGCGATCAGCGGGAAGCCCATGGTGAGGATGCCGATGCGCCAGGACCACATGGTGAGGAACGGGCCCATCTCGCGGGTCCGGGTCAGCATGAGCCGGGGTATCTCGCCCTCGGCGGCCCGGTACTCGGGGGCCAGCCAGAGCTTCCTGCGCGTGGTCCACAGCCCGATCAGGGCAGCCACGAAGGACGTCATCCCGAAGCCGATCATGAGGCGGAAGCCCCAGAAGGTCATGAAGATGCTGGGGATGTAGTCCTCCGGCTCGCCGCCGTAGGCGGCCGCCTCGCGGGCGGCGATGTCGTTGATGCCGGGGACGGCGTCGGAGAAGTTGTTGTGGGCGAGGAAGGAGAGCACGCCGGGTATCTCGATCTCGACGCTGTTGTGGCCCTTGCCGACGTCGCCGACCGCGAAGACCGAGAACGGCGCCGGCGACTGCGTCTCCCACAGCGCCTCGGCGGCGGCCATCTTCATCGGCTGCTGCTCGAACATCACCTTGCCGAGCTCGTCACCGCTGACCGCCGTGCCGAGGCCGGCGATCACCGCGACGACCAGGCCCACCCGCAGCGAGGTCAGCATCGCCGGTATCTGCCTGCGCTGCTTCTCGCCGAGCTCCTCGCCCCTGAGCTGCTTGCGCCTGGCCCGCCACAGGTGGAAGGAGGCGATGCCCACGACGAAGGCGCCGCCGGTGAGGAACGCCGCGGTGAGGGTGTGCAGGACGACGACCAGGGTGGTGTTCTGCGTCAGCACGGCCCAGATGTCGGTGAGCTGCGCCTTGCCCGTCGCCTTGTCGACCGTGTAGCCGACCGGGTGCTGCATCCAGGAGTTCGCGGCCAGGATGAAGTACGACGACAGGACGGTGCCGACGGCCACGATCCAGATGCAGGCACAGTGGATCTTCTTGGGCAGCTTGTCCCAGCCGAAGATCCACAGGCCGATGAAGGTGGACTCGAAGAAGAAGGCCAGCAGCGCCTCCATCGCGAGCGGCGCCCCGAACACATCGCCGACGAAGCGCGAGTAGTCCGACCAGTTCATGCCGAACTGGAACTCCTGCACGAGGCCGGTGACCACGCCCATCGCGATGTTGATGAGGAAGAGCTTTCCCCAGAACTTCGTGGCGTGGAAGTACTTCTCCTTGTCCGTGCGGACCCAGGCCGTCTGCAGACCGGCCGTGATCGCGGCAAGGCTGATCGTCAGTGGGACGAAGAGAAAGTGGTAGACGGTCGTGATCCCGAACTGCCAGCGCGCCAGTGTCTCCGGAGCCAAAGCCAGATTCACTCGGTCCCTCCCTTGCCTCTTGCGACCACCGACGCAGCACGTCGGTGCTTTTGCCCTTGTATGACCCAGGTAAAGAGGGACATAAAGGCGGGCTTGTGAACGCGTTCACATTCACAAGCAATTATGACGCACCCTCTTTTCGGGCAATCGAGGGGGGTACCCCTTCGGCCCGGGCCGGACGGCCCTGCCGGACACGACGGACGCCGTGCCCCCGTCCGGGGGACACGGCGTCCGGTCACACGGGGCGGCAGTGCGCCGCCGCGGCTACAGCTTCGCGCGGAACTCCTCCGCCGCCCGCAGGAAGAGGTCGTTCGCCTCGGTCTCGCCGATCGTCACCCGCACGCCCTCCGGGAACGGCCGTACGACCACGCCCGCCTGCTCGCACAGGGCCGCGAAGTCCACCGAGCGCTCCCCCAGCGGCAGCCAGACGAAGTTGGCGTGCGACTCCGGGAGCGTCCAGCCCTGCGCGGTCAGCGCGGCGACCACCCGGGTCCGCTCCGCCACCAGCGCGTCCACCCGCTCGCGCAGCGCCTCCTCGCTGCGCAGCGAGGCCACCGCCGCGTCCTGGGCCACCTGGCTCACGCCGAAGGGCACGGCCGTCTTGCGCAGCGCCGCCGCGACCGGCTCGTGCGCGACCGCGAAGCCCACCCGGAGCCCGGCGAGCCCGTACGCCTTGGAGAACGTGCGCAGCACGCAGACGTTCGGCCGGTCGCGGTAGAGGTCGATGCCGTCGGGGACGTTCTCGTCCCGGATGAATTCGAGGTACGCCTCGTCCAGCACCACGAGCACGTCGGAGGGGACGCGGTCCAGGAAGGACTCCAGCTCGGCACGGCGTACGACCGTACCGGTGGGGTTGTTGGGGTTGCAGACGAAGATCAGCCGGGTCCGCTCGGTGATCGCGGCGAGCATCGCCTCCAGATCGTGCACAGCGCCCTCGGTCAGCGGCACCTGCACCGGGACGGCGCCCGCCACCCGGGTGATGATCGGGTACGCCTCGAAGGAGCGCCAGGCGAAGATCACCTCGTCGCCGGGGCCGGCCGTCGCCTGGACCAGCTGCTGGGCGACGCCGACCGAGCCGGTGCCGGTGGCCAGGTGCGACAGCGGCACGTCGAAGCGCTCGGCCAGCTCCGCCATCAGCCCGGTGCAGGCCATGTCGGGGTAGCGGTTGAGCGAGGACGCCGCGGAGAGGGCGCTCTCCAGGACCCCGGGCAGCGGCGGGTAGGGGTTCTCGTTGGAGGACAGCTTGAAGGCGACCGGCCCACCGGCGGCCGCCGGCTTCCCCGGCTTGTAGGTCGGCACGGCGTCCAGTGCCGCACGCAGCTTGGGGTTCTTTTCGGTCACCGCGGGTCCTCCTCCACCACTGACATGAATACCGCACACCTTATGAGCAGGCCCCCGGGCGGCGTCCAGAACTTTCGGAGCGCTCCCCCTGCTGCTGCGCGCCGTGGCGAGCGCCGTGGCGCGCGTCCCCCGTGAAGGTGAGTTGAGACCTCTTCGAGACCTGGACCATTCCTCCGGCATGGATATGCCACGACCCGACCATCCGGCGCGGAACCGCCCAACGCCCTTCATTTCCAAGGTCATTGGCGTGTTCAAGCGCCGCAGAAACGTGTCTGTCAACAGTCAAATAGGTCGCCCTGCCAAAGGACCACCCGAGCCCTACTATCGGCTCGCCATGACAGCAGCAGGGAAGCATCACGTGAGCCGGGCGGAACCGTCCCGCAGGGGCAGCCGGCAGGGGCGGGCGGGCATCCGGGACGTGGCCGCCGCCGCCGGAGTTTCGATCACCACCGTCTCCGACGCGCTCAACGGCAAGGGCCGGCTACCGGACGCGACCCGCCGCCATGTCCGCGAGGTCGCCGACAGACTGGGCTACCGCCCGTCCGCCGCGGCCCGCACCCTCCGTACGGGAAAGTCCGGCCTCATCGGCCTGACCGTGACCACCTACGGGGATGAACCTTTCACCTTCACCGAGTTCGCCTACTTCGCCGAGATGGCCAGGGCCGCCACCTCCGCCGCACTCGCCCGCGGCTACGCCCTCGTCATCCTTCCGGCGACCTCCCGGCACGACGTGTGGTCCAACGTCGCCCTCGACGGCACGGTCGTCGTGGACCCCTCCGACCACGACCCCGTCGTCTCCGACCTGGTCCGGCAGGGCATCCCCGTGGTCTCCGACGGCCGCCCCGCGGGCTCGCTCCCGGTGACCGCCTGGGTCGACAACGACCACGAGGCCGCGGTGCTGGGCATCCTCGACCACCTCGCCGCCGCCGGCGCCCGCCGGATCGGCCTGCTCACCGGCACCACCACCGACACCTACACCCGGCTGTCCACCACCGCCTACCTGCAGTGGTGCGAGCGCGTCGGCCAGGACCCGGTCTACGAGGCGTACCCCGCCCACGACCCCTGCGCGGGCGCCGTCGCCGCCGACCGGCTGCTCGCCCGCCCGGACCGGCCGGACGCGGTGTACGGGCTGTTCGACCCCAACGGCACCGACCTGCTCGCCGCGGCCCGCCGCTACGGTCTGCGCGTACCGGACGACCTGCTGCTCGTGTGCTGCAGCGAGTCCACGGTCTACGCCACGACCGAGCCGCCCATCACCACGCTGTCGCTCAAGCCCCGGCGCATCGGCACCGCGGTCGTCCAGCTCCTCATCGACGCCATCGAGGGACTGGACAGCGGCCGCCCGGTGGAGCAGGTCATACCCACCGAACTGATCGTCCGGACCTCCTCCGAACGACGCCCCCCGCGCACCACCGTCAGTCCACCGCGCGGACCCGCCCCGGACTGAACCGGTACGCCCCGGTCCCGTACGGCCCGGCTCCCTACAGGCCGGTTCCGTACAGCCCGGTTCACTACGACCCGGTCCCGTCCGACCTGATCCGGTCCGACCCGGTCCGAGGGGCACGACCGACGCCCCCGCCCCGTCCCCATCCGGCCCGCACGCCGACCCGCGTCAACCCGGAGTGGACCCGCGTCCGGCGCACGAGGAAGCGGGGCCCCGAACACCCGGAGCCGCCCGGAGCCCGCCTGACCGGCGCGAACGGCTCGCGTAACGGCTCATTTGGGGAGAAAAGACCGGCGATCCCGGTCTCCCGCATCGATTCACAGCCCCTGGTGCGTCACAACCTGCGACGGTCATTCCTATGATGGGCGCACGACACCACGGACCGCCGTCGACCAGGCAAGGTCCACAAGGTGCACGGCGGCGCGATGGTGGAGGGGTCGATGACTCAGGGGGCCGGTCAGGGACCTGCGGCACGGACCGCGGCGGCGATGCCGCCCTTCCCCGGATACGCCGCGCCAGCGCCCGTGCCCGGCTACGCCCAGACCGCCCCGCTCCCGCCGGCCGCCCCGGAGTACCAGGAGTACCCCGAGGGGTACACCCCCACCGCCCGCGACCTGCCGGTGATCGCCCGCAGCACCCCGCCGCAGGACGTGCCCACCGTCGAGCTGACCCCCCTCGCCGCGCCCCAGCACGAGCCGCTGCCCACCGGCCCCGGCCCGCTGTACGTCGTGGGCGACGTCCACGGCTACCTGGACGAGCTGTACGAGGCGCTCGCCGCCCAGGGGCTCATCGACGCGCAGGGCCACTGGGCCGCGGGCAACGCCCGGCTGTGGTTCCTCGGCGACTTCACCGACCGTGGCCCGGACGGCGTCGGCGTGATCGACCTCGTCATGCGGCTGTCCGCCGAGGCCGCCGCCGCCGGCGGCTACTGCAAGGCGCTCATGGGCAACCACGAGCTGCTGCTGATCGGCGCCAAGCGGTTCGCCGACACGCCGGTCAACTCCGGCGCCGGCACCGCCTCCTTCCAGGCCGCGTGGCTGCTCAACGGCGGCCAGCGCACCGACATGGAGCGCCTGGAGGATCACCACCTGCAGTGGATGTCGCGCCTCGACGCGATCGCCCACGAGGACGGGCACCTGCTCGTGCACTCCGACACGACCGCCTACCTGGAGTACGGCGACTCCATCGCAGCCGTGAACGACGCCGTCACCGAGGCGCTGCAGCGCAACGACCCCGACGAGTGCTGGGACCTCTTCCGCAAGTTCACCAAGCGCTTCGCCTTCCGCGACGAGGAGGCGGGCCCCCTGGCCGTGCGGGAGCTGCTGCAGACCTACGGCGGCAGCCGCATCGTCCACGGGCACAGCCCCATCCCCTACCTCCTGGGCGAGGTCGGCGCCGAGGACCCCGACGACGAGGACGGCGGCGCCCCGGTCGTGGACGGTCCGCATCTGTACGCCGACGGGCTGGCGCTCGCCATGGACGGCGGCGTCACCATGGCCGGAAAGCTGCTGGTCGTACAACTTCCGCTGGCCGGCTGAGGGTTCAGCGGTACGGTCCACGGGCAGATGACGAGTTCCACCGCCGCGGGGTAATTCGGGAAACACACTGTCACCCCGCGCCGGTGCGGCTCTACCATCGGCTTATCCGTAGCAGGCTCTCCTCCGTTTCCGCCCACTGCCGGGACAAGCCGGCAACAAGGGCCCTACGGAGCATCGGGGGATGCACATGAACAGCGCTCCGCACCTGCTGGCCGAGGACCGCCCGGAATTCGAGCGGGTACTCGACCGGGCGTTGCGTTCAGCGGACCGGGACCCGGAGATCAGCGCACTGGCCGCCGCGATAGGACAGCGGCTCAATACCGAACAACTGCGCACGATGGCCCTCAGCGCCACCGCCGCCATCTCCGCGTGCGCGGCGCCGGAATACGAGGACTTCGTCAGCGCGCGCGAGGAGCTGCGCGCCCGTTCGGCCGCCGCCCGGCCCCAGCCGGTCGGCCGCGCCGTCACGCACGCCGCCCCGCCCGGCGACGAGGACCCGGGCACCGGCGCGGACCCCGTCGCCCCGCCCGGCGACGACCCGGGCGCCGGCGCCGGTGCGGTCCTCGCCGTCCTCGCCCCCGTGCTGGCGGGGATCGCCGCGTTCCTCTTCCTCCTCATCGGCTACGTCATGCGGACGGTCGGTTCCAACGAGGCCGTGGCCGACCAAATGATCAAGGTGGGCTGGTGGTTCGGCGGCTTCACCGTCGCCGGCGTGCTCATCGCCATGTCCGGCATGCTGCGCACCGCCCTGCGCAACGGCCGCCGGCCGGAGGACGGCCTGCCGGCGGACCGGCTCACCGAGGAGGCCGAGCAGGCCCGGGAGGCGTGGCGGCAGGCCCTGCTGGACCGCGGCATCATGCCGTTCCTCCGGGAGGCTCTGGCCAACGCACCGGCCGGAAGCCGTCCGTCATCCGTGCGCCGCCAGGCGCCCGGCTCCGGCCGCACGCCCCCTCTCGGCTATTCGCGCCCCGGCTTCTCCAGCCCCGACGACGGCCCGTCGCCGTCCACCCGCGCGGGCTTCACCAGCCCGGATTTCAGCAGTCCGGACTTCGGCGGCCCGGATCACCGACCCGAATAGGCCGGTGATCCGGGCCGCCACCCGTGGCCGCGTTCCGCGGTCGTCGTTCTCCGGTGACCGGGCGCTCAGTCCGCGATCGGCAGATATACGCGATTGCCCGCCGCAGCGAACTCCTTGGACTTCTGCGCCATTCCGGCGGCCGGATCCACGGCTTCCACCGAAAGATCGCCGCCGTGCTCCCGGCGAATGTCCTGGGAGATCTTCATCGAACAGAACTTGGGGCCGCACATCGAGCAGAAGTGCGCCGTCTTCGCCGGCTCGGCCGGAAGCGTCTCGTCGTGGAAGGCGCGGGCCGTCTCCGGGTCGAGCGCCAGATTGAACTGGTCCTCCCAGCGGAATTCGAAACGCGCGTCCGAGAGGGCGTCGTCCCACTCCTGGGCGCCCGGGTGGCCCTTGGCCAGATCCGCCGCATGCGCGGCGATCTTGTACGTGATGACGCCGGTCTTCACGTCGTCGCGGTCCGGCAGGCCCAGGTGCTCCTTCGGCGTGACGTAGCAGAGCATCGCGGTGCCCCACCAGGCGATCATCGCGGCGCCGATCCCGGACGTGATGTGGTCGTACGCCGGTGCGACGTCCGTGGTGAGGGGGCCGAGCGTGTAGAACGGCGCCTCGTCGCAGATCTCCTGCTGGAGGTCGATATTCTCCTTGATCTTGTGCATCGGGACGTGGCCCGGACCCTCGATCATGGTCTGCACGTCGTGCCGCTTGGCGATCCGGTTGAGCTCGCCGAGGGTCTTCAGCTCGGCGAACTGGGCCTCGTCGTTCGCATCCGCGATCGAACCGGGCCGCAGCCCGTCGCCGAGGGAGTACGTCACGTCGTACGCCGCGAGGATCTCGCAGAGCTCCTCGAAGTTCTCGTAGAGGAACGACTCCTTGTGGTGCGCCAGGCACCACGCGGCCATGATCGAACCGCCGCGGGAGACGATGCCGGTCTTCCGGCGGGCGGTCAGCGGGACGTAGCGCAGCAGCACGCCCGCGTGGACGGTCATGTAGTCGACGCCCTGCTCGGCCTGCTCGATAACCGTGTCCTTGTAGATCTCCCAGGTCAGCTCCTCGGCCTTGCCGTCGACCTTCTCCAGCGCCTGGTACAGCGGGACGGTGCCGATGGGGACGGGGGAGTTGCGCAGCACCCACTCGCGGGTGGTGTGGATGTTGCGGCCGGTGGAGAGGTCCATGACCGTGTCGGCGCCCCAGCGCGTCGCCCACGTCATCTTCTCCACCTCCTCCTCGATGGAGGAGGTGACGGCGGAGTTGCCGATGTTGGCGTTGACCTTGACCAGGAACTTCTTGCCGATGATCATCGGCTCGATCTCCGGGTGGTTCACGTTGGCCGGGAGCACGGCGCGGCCGGCCGCGATCTCCTCCCGGACGGTCTCCGGCGAGACGTTCTCGCGGAGGGCCACGTACTCCATCTCCGCGGTGACCTCCCCGCGGCGGGCGTACGCGAGCTGGGTCACCGCGGCGCCGGCACGGCCCCTGCGCGGCTGGCGCGGGCGGCCGGGGAAGACCGCGTCGAGGTTCTTCAGCCCGCCGCGGGGCGAGGTGTGCTTGATGCCGTCGTCCTCCGGGCGCATGGGCCGCCCGGCGTACTCCTCGGTGTCGCCGCGAGCGATGATCCAGTTCTCCCGCAGCGGGTGGAGGCCGCGTCGGACGTCCGTCTCGACGGCCGGATCGGTGTACGGGCCGGAGGTGTCGTACAGCTGTACGTCCTGCCCGTTGGTCAGGTGGACCCGCCGCACCGGAACCCTGAGGTCCGGCCGCGAGCCGGTCACGTAGTCCTTGTGCCAGCCGATCTCCCGGCCGGTTTCGGACGTGCGTGCATCCTGCGAGGTCATCAGACCAGTCTCCCTACGCCGGCATTACCCGGTAACAGGTTCGGCGGTCGACGCAGCGGCTTCCGTACGTGCTTCCCGTACGGAGGTCAGCGCCCTCTCAGCCCGGTGCTCCGAGCTCCCGCGATTGCAAAGGTGACACCACGCTAGCGCCTTCGGCTGCGGAGCTGCCAGGGGGGCTTGCGATGATCGGGGCGTGACCCCCACCGAACAGACCACCCACGCCCCCCACGGCCCCACCCCCTCCCACGGGCACAGTCACGGGCACGGCCATGGGCACGGCCACGGCCCCGCGACGCCCGTGTCCGCGCACCTCCGCAAGGTGATCGCGGC
>NZ_JAIXMK010000054.1:0-66994 GCF_020328095.1 Streptomyces sichuanensis | reverse complement strand
GCCCGTGTCCGCGCACCTCCGCAAGGTGATCGCGGCCGTTCTCATCCCCTTCGCGGCCGCGGTCGTGACCGGCCTGATAGTGCTCTGGCCGGGCGGCGCCCCACCGCACCAGCACACCGGTGTCGGCCTCGACCAGCAGACCGAGGCGGGGCGGGTGGTGAAGCTGGAGGAGTTCACCTGCCCCAAGTCGGGAGGCCAGCCGCCGCCGCAGCAGCAGGCGCCGCCCGGGGCTCCGCCCGCGGACCAGGGGCCGTGCCAGAAGGCCACGATCGAGGTGGCCTCGGGGCAGGACAAGGGCAAGACGTTCACGGAGATCGTGCAGCCGAGCGCCTCGCGCCGCTACGACGTCGGGCAGAAGGTGGTCCTGGCGTACGCCCCGAAGGCTCCGGAGAACCTCCGCTACTCGGTCACGGACGTGGACCGCGAGCTCCCGGTCGCCCTGCTCGCCTGCATCTTCGCGGCCGCGGTCGTGCTGGTGGGGCGACTGCGCGGGATCTTCGCGCTGGTGGCGCTGGTCATCAGCTTCGGGGTGCTGACGCTGTTCATCCTGCCGGCGATACTGCAGGGCTCGAATCCTCTGCTGGTCGCCGTGGTCGGTGGCAGCGCGATCATGTTGATCGCGCTCTACATGTGCCACGGCCTCACCGCGCGGACGTCCGTGGCGGTCGTGGGCACCCTGCTCTCGCTGCTGGTCATCGGCCTGTTCGGGTCGCTGTTCATCGAGTGGGCGCACCTGACGGGCAACACGGACGACCAGACCGGCCTGGTGCACGGGCTGTACCCGCAGATCGAGATCCGCGGTCTGCTGCTGGCCGGCATCATCATCGGCTCCCTCGGCGTGCTGGACGACGTGACCGTCACCCAGACCTCGGCGGTGTGGGAGCTGAAGGAGGCGGATCCCACGGCCAATTGGCGCAAACTGTACGGGTCGGCCATGCGCATCGGGCGCGATCACATCGCGTCGGTGGTGAACACGCTGGTCCTGGCGTACGCGGGCGCGTCCCTGCCCTTGCTGCTGCTGTTCTCCATCGCGGACAGCGGGGTGGGGACGGTGGCGACGAGCGAGATCGTCGCGGAGGAGATCGTCCGGACGCTGGTCGGCAGCATCGGCCTGGTGGCCTCGGTGCCGGTGACGACGTTGCTGGCGGCCCTCGTTGTCAGCGCCGACCGGCAGCCCGCGGGGGCCGGACGGTCGGGCACGGGACGGGCGAGGGGCCGGGGCGGCAGGCGCCGCCGCGCGAAGTAGCGAAGCAAAAGGAGCCGGGTGAGCCGGTGAACGCCCGTGAAGGTGGCCGCCGCCGGGCGGCGGCCACCACGGAGCGCGTGTGCGGACGCGGTCGTCGCCCGGCAACTCACCGGGCGGAGGACCGAGATCGGGCGGGCGGGCCGGTGCTCAGGCGTTCGGGAACGGGGCCGCAGGACGGGGTGGAACGGGGCGGACGACGTGTCCGGCCCCATGGGTGGGGCTCGGTCGAGGGGGACGGGTCCGGGGTTCGCGCGGCGACTGCCCGGGGCCACGGGCACGGGCCCGGCCGGTGAACCGGCGGCCGCCATGGGCACGAGCGCCGATGCGGGCGCGAACATGGGTACAAAGGGTGACAGTGTCGACAAAGCCACCCACGAGGAGGGCGACGTCGGTCCGGCGGTGACGTCTTGCGCGTCCGCGCCGCGGGGTGCGCCGGCCGAGGGGCGGGCGCCGTAGCGGGCCCAGTGGCCCGCTAACCGGCGTTCTGACCCTCGGGGTTGCCGGCGAGGATGCTGTCGAGCGCCGCCGCGAGGTCGTAGTCGAAGTCGGCGACCGAGTGCTCCTCGCCGAGCGGGGCGACGCGGTCGGTCCGGTCGAGGAAGGCCACCAGCGGCGCCGCACCCGCCCGGAACAGGGCGCCTTCGCCCCCCACTTGCAGCCGGATGAAGACATCCGACAGGTGCTGGGCCGAGGCGGGGGCGATGTGCACGTCCCCCTCGCCGGAGGGCTGGCTCAGCCCGTCGAGCAGCAACTCCCGTGCGAAGGCCCAGGTGACCGGGGCATCGCCGGGGAGGTGGAAAGTGAACTTCACGGCGTAGGGATCGCTGCTGTCGTAGCCCAGCTCCACCGGGATCCGGAAGGACAGCTCCTCGGAGACGAGGAAGGTCATGACCACTTCTGCCTGAACTGTGTCGCGCATCGCCCAATGCCCCGTCTTCGTCGGTTTGGCAGGGATTGGAGCCTGATGGCCCCAATGACGCCATAGTCTGACAAGAACGCCCAGTGGATCACAAGGAGTGATTTTCCAGTTACTCATGGAGACCGAGGGTGAGCATACGAGCTCTCCGACTCTGGAGCGTAGCGACTCGACTACTGCGTGGAGTCGTAACGGGGGATTTGCTGGCATGGAACAGCCGAGAACTGGCCAAACTGGCCCCAGTGCACACGGATTACCGTTTGGGCAACGGCCCTCGCGTTCAACGTTGACGGCGAGATGGTGGAGAGATGTTGACGGGAGAGATAACTCCCGGCCTTCCGCTTCGTTGAGTTGACCGAGCGGACACCGGACGGTGGCGTGGGCGACGCGGCCTGCCGGTGGGACGTTCCCGGGCGTCCCCCCATTCGCCCGGGTCGGCCGGTTCCTACCAGTCGCCCCTCGACGACGAGGACGACGTGAACTTCTTGACGACGAAGATCAGGCCGCCGACGAGCGCCACCAGCAGCAGCGCCTTGAAGAGCAGGCCGATGACAAAGCCGAGCACACTCATGATCAGGCTGCCGAAGACCACGAGCACGAGAACCGGCACGGCGATCCACTTCACCCACCACGGCAGTCCTTCGAATATTCCCTTCTCAGCCATCTCGACCCCTGCTCTCCGCTTCGCGCGCGCTTCCACGCGCCCTTGTCTCGTCACAGCCGTGGCGCGGCACCGGAATGCCGCGCCGTGAGTGACCGGCTGCCCGGAGCGGAATGCCCCGGCCTGCTCTCGATGCTAGGGCGGCCGGGTGGGCCGGCGGGCACCCCACAGCCCTCGTCCGTCCCTGAGCGTTCCCCTACGGGATGCCGGGGAAGGGGCTCAGCTCTCAGGCGGAGAGAAGACGACCAGGACCCGGAGATCCTCGCTGATGTGGTGGAAGCGGTGCGTCTCCCCCGCCGGTACGTACACCACGGAACCCCGTCCGACCTGCGTGGTCTCCGCGCCGACCGTGATCGACGCCCGGCCGCTCACCACCAGGTACACCTCGTCCTGGGCGTGCGGGCCCTGAGGGTCGCTCGCCCCGGCGTCGAGCGCGTAGAGGCCGACGGACATGTTCCGCTCCCGAAGGAACTGCAGATAGGCGCCGTCGTTCGCGGCCCGCTCCGCTTCCAGCTCGTCCAGCCGGAACGCCTTCATACGTCGGTCACCCCTCACTGTGCCGGTCGTGCACCTCGCACCGATCTTCATCGGCGGCGCGCGTCTGCAACGATCTCACCATGAAGAATTTCGTAGTCAAGACGATCGCCAATGCGGCGGCCCTGGCGGTCGCCATCTGGCTGCTCAAGGGCATCACACTGTCCGGCGAGAACACCGCCCGCAAGGTGGTCACGCTTTTCCTCGTCGCGCTCGTCTTCGGCGCGGTGAACTTCATCGTCAAGCCGGTCGTGAAGCTGCTGTCCTTCCCGCTCTTCATTCTCACGCTCGGCCTGATCACCTTGGTGATCAACGCGCTGATGCTGCTGCTGACGTCCTGGCTGGCGGACAAGCTCGACCTGGCCTTCCACGTGAGCGGCTTCTGGTCCGCGCTCGTGGGCGGCCTGATCGTCTCGGTCGTCGCCTGGGCGATGCACGTGATCCTGCCGGACGACAACGACGGGCACTGACCGAGCCACGTCATGAAGGACGGCTCAAGCCTCCCCCCTCTTGGCTTGAGCCGCCACGGCTCCACGCGCACACAACGCCGGTGAAGAACCGCGCGAACCAGGCTAGTTGACTCTGCGTCAGTGTCCAATCACGCCGACGGCAGAGCCCTATCGACTTATTTATAGTTCCCCCTACGATGGATGGCGGCGAACAGGGGAGATGGCATGGATCTGGCCCTTTTACGCACATTCGTCACGGTGCACCGGGCCGGTTCCTTCACTCGGGCCGCCGCCCTGCTCGGCCTGTCCCAGCCGGCGGTCACCAGCCAGATCAGGGCCCTGGAACGACAGCTGGGCCGCCCCCTCTTCCTCCGGCTGGCGCGCGGGGTCCGCCCGACCACCATCGGCGACGAGCTCGCCCACAAGATCGCACCGCACGTCGACGCCCTGCTGGAGATCGCCGAGGCCGATCTCGACGAACAGTGGGCCAACCGCACCCTGCACCTCGCCGGGCCACCCGAGTTCACCGCCCTGCGCGCACTGCCCGCCCTCACCCCTCTGATCGCCCAGGGCCTGACCGTCCGCGCGGCCCACGGCCTGGCCGAGGAACTCTTCGAGGGCCTGGCCGCCGGCCACCACGACCTCGCCATCGCCACCGTCCGCCCGCGCGGCAGGCTGCTGACCGCCACACCCCTCTGCGACGAGGAACACGTCCTGGTCGCCGCCCCCCGCTGGGCGGCCCGGCTCGGCGGCGCGGCCGTCGTGCGCGAGACGGGCGTCCACGCCCTGGAGCACCTGCCCGTGGTCGAGGTGCACGAGAGCCTCCCCTTCGTCTCCCGCTACTGGTCGGCCGTCTTCGACAGCAAGCCGCTGGCCGCCGGGGCCGTCGTCGTCCCCGACCTGCGGGCGGTGCTGGCCTCCGTCGCGGCGGGGGCGGGCATCGGCGTCCTCCCGCGCTATCTGTGCAGCGACGCCCTGGACAGCGGCGAGATCGTCGCCCTGCTGGACCCCCCGGTCCCCCCGCTGCGCACCTACTTCCTCGTCGTGCGCGCCGGTACGCTCGCGCATCCGCATCTGGCGCGGGCGCACGAGTGGCTGTTGCGCGCTGCCGTTTCCTGGTGAGAAAGAGTTTCGCCGGGGTACTGACGCGGCAGATGTCCCCTATGACCGAACGGCCCGTGGTCAAACGCACCGCCCGCGCCATCCTGCTCGACGGCGAGCCCGGCTCCGGCACGCCCGACATGATCCTGATCAAGCGCACCAAGCCCGGCGAGGCCCCGTACTGGATCACCCCCGGCGGCGGCGTCGAGCCGCAGGACAGCACCGTCGTCGCGGCCCTCCACCGCGAGGTCGACGAAGAGCTCGGGGCGAAGGTCGTCGACGTGGTCCCCGCGTTCGTCGACACCGTCTCCCACTCCCTCCACCATGCCGCGCACGGCGTGAAGGTGCAGCACTTCTTCGTCTGCCGGCTGGCGTCCATGGACCTCTCCCGCCGCCACGGCCCCGAGGTGGACGAGCCGGTCGGCACCTACGAGGTCGTGCGCATCCCCTTCACCCGGGAGGGCATCGACTCGGTCGAGATGGTGCCGCCGTCCCTGCGGGCGTACCTGCGCGAGAACGTCGAGGGGGTACGGGCGCTGCTCGCGCACGACCTCGGCTGAGCCCCCGGCCGGCGGTGCGCTGCCCGAACGCGGCGCAGCTACGGCGTACCGGCGGCGCCGAAGAAGTCGCCGCCCTTGCGCCGGGTGTCGTCCGTCCCCCAGGCCCGCCCGTCGTCCCGGCCGGGATGGCGGGACACCTTCCGCAGGTGCGGGATGTGCTTGGCGCAGTGGATGTACGCCTCCTCGACCGTGATCTCCACCCACACCACGGGCCGGCGGCCGGGCACGTCGTCCACGGGCAGCCCGGGGTGGGCGGCGCGCAGCTCGGCGTCCTCGACCACCCGGGCGCGGCCGTTGACGTGCAGGCCGATGCGGTCCCGGAAGAAGTCGATCATCAGGATGCCGACGTGCGGGTTCTCCTCGATGTTGCCCAGACTGGCGAGGACGCCGTTGCCCCGGTATTCGGGGTAGGCCAGGGTGCGGTCGTCGAGGACCTGCAGGAAGCCGGGCGGCCCGGCCCGGAAGGTGTTGTCGCACTCCCCGTGCCCGTCGGCCGTGGCCAGGAAGAACATCTCCTGCCGCGCCACGAACTCCCGCATGCGCGCATTGACGTGCGAGAGCACCTGCTCCCCGTAGAAACGGGCCGCGCGGGCCGACGTACCGAGCCGCTGCTGCAGCCGGTGCTCGCCCTCGCTGCCGGGAGGGGCGGGAACGCCGGGAGTCGCGGGAAGACCGGGAAGAGCAGTCGTTGGCAGGGGGGCCACCGCCGGGCCGCTTCGGTTCGCCGTCGTCATCAGACCACCCGTCCGCATCCGCCAGCCGTCAGCCGCCTCAGCCCGTCGCCGAGGCCGTCAGTTCGTCGATCGAGTCGTGTCGTATGCGGTGGGACGGTATGCCGATACCGACCAGGGTGTCCACACCGCTGCGCACCATTCCCGGGGGACCGGAGAGAAAGGCGTCGTAGGCGTTCCACGGCCCGTACTTCCTGACCACCTGCGGGAGTTGGCCGCTCAGCCCGAGGGTCGGGCCGTCGGAGACGACGGGGCGGACGGACAGCCACGGGTGGGTCTTCTGCAGCCGCAGCATGGTGTCGATGTCGTACAGGTCGTCGTGGTGGCGGGCGCCGTAGAAGACCTCGACGGGACGGCTCCGGCCGTGCCGGGCGACGTCCTCGACCAGCGCCTTGATGGGGGCGATGCCCGTGCCGCCGCCCAGGCACAGCATCCCGTCGTCGGTGCTGTGGTCGACGGTCATCGAGCCGGCCGGGGGGCCGAGCCGGATGACGTCGCCGGGGCGGGCGCGATGGACCAGCGCGCCCGAGACCCAGCCGGCCGGAACGGCCTTGACGTGGAAGGAGAGCAGACCGTCCGCGCGCGGGGCACAGGAGAAGGAGTAGTTCCGCCAGGTGCGCGGCCACCAGGGCGTCTCCACGCTCGCGTACTGGCCGGCGAGGAAGGGATAGGGCTGGTCGGGCCGGAGGGTCAGCACGGCGATGTCCGGCGTGCGTACCTCATGGCTCACGATCTCGGCCTGCCACCAGGCGGGGGACGTCCGTTCGTCCTCGGCGGCCGCATCGATCATGATCTGGGAGACGGTGGTGTACACCCGCACCCAAGCGGCCTCGGCCGCGTCGCTCCAGGTCTGCGGCGCGTAGCGGGACAGGGCGCCGATCAGGCACTCGCCGACGGCCGGGTAGTGGGTGGGCAGCGTGCCGTACTTGCGGTGCCCGCGGCCCAGTTGGGAGAGGTACGCGGTGAGGGTGGCGGTGTCGTCGGCGTGCTCCGCCGCGGTGAGCAGAGCTTTGAAGAGCCGGTCGCGCTGGGTGTCCATGGCGGCGGGGAAGAGGGCGCGCAGACCGGGGTTGCGGACGAACAGCAGCGCGTAGAAGTACGAGACGACCTTGTCGGCGATCGGCTCGATCTCGGCCATGGTGCGGCGGATCTGTACGGCGTCGGGGGAAGGCGCGGCGCCGGGAGCGGGAGCGGAGGGGGAGGCGGAGGGGGGTAACGGGCCGTCGGCGGGCGGGGGCACTGGGGCGTGGGCCTCGTGATGGGGACGGCGGTGCCGGGCGGTCCGGCCGGGCGGGTCATCGGCCGGGTGCTCGTGCTCCCGTTCCCGTACGCGCTCCCTCACCCGGTGGGCGAGGGGCTGCCAGCGGGACCCCGGAAGCGTGCTCGTCTCGGCGGGCCGGGGAGCGGCAGGCGGCGCCGGGCGCTCCGGGGGGACCTCGGGACGGGTGGCGGGGTGCTCGATGCCCCCGCCTGACGTGCTGCCGTCGGCCGATGGGGTGGTCGGAGCGTTCATCGTCGCCTCGCCTCGAACATGACTCGCTGTTCCAGTAGGCGCAGCATGCCACCCGCATACCCCGTATCGACGGCTTCGCCGGAAGTGGGGGCGCACGACGGTCAGTTGGGGTTACCCTGCCCCGCTGACGCGTTCGTAGGCCCCGCGGAGATCGAGCCCCGTATACGCGTGCGAGGCGAGGTGCCGCACATGGTGGTCCGCGTTGATCGCCACGGACACGGGTACGGCGGCGAACAGCTGCACGTCCGACATCGAGTCCCCGTACGCCACGCAGTCGGTGCGGCTCAGCCCGAACCGGGCGCAGAGCTCGTCCGCGATCCGCACCTTGGCCGCCGCGTCGAGGATGCCCGCCGGATCCACCGGGGCCCGGAAGGGGACCGAAGGCCAGCGGGAACCGTGGGCCGCGTCGGCGCCCCACTCCAGCAAACGCTCCACGAAGAACCCGGGCGACAGCGAGATCACGGCGCACCTCTCGCCCCGCGCCCGGATGTCCGCCCAGACGTCGCGGATGCCCGCCAGCCAGGGGGCTCCCTCGAAGGCCGCCGCGACCTCGGCCTCGGTGAGCTCCGCCCAGAGCTCGACGGCCAGCTCGGCGAACCGCGGCGGGGCGAGCTCCCCGGCCGCGAACGCCCTCTCCAGCTCGCCGATCTCCGTCTCCAGGCCCAGCTGCCGGGATATCTCGACCGCGGCCGCCGAGCCGTGGATCAGCGTGCCGTCGAGGTCGAACAAGTGCAGTCTGCTCATGGCGGCGAGCCTAGGCGGCCTGCCGGAGGGACCGGCGGGCCCCTCCCCCGGGCGGCTTCAGCCGCCGATCACTTCCTCGATGGCCGCCGCCGCGACGCCGTGGTCCTGCTCGGGGGCTGCGCCGCCGACACCGACGGCACCGATGACCCGGCCGTCGCGGTGGATCGGGAGGCCACCGGCGATGAAGAGCAGCGGCCTGTCCAGCGCCGTCGGCAGGGTGTGCAGGAGCCCGCCCGGCTGGACGGCGTCCACGAGGTCCGCGGTGGGCGCGTCCAGCTGCAGCGCGGTGAACGCCTTGCGCGTGCTGGTCTCCCCGGCGATCAGCAGGGCCCGGTCGTCGCGCCGGAAGGCCAGCAGATGGCCACCGGCGTCGAGGACGGTGACGGCCGTCCGTATGCCCTGCTCCTCGGAGGCACGCCGGACGGAGGCGACGAGGGCGTCCGCCTCTGCGGTGGTGAGCGGGCGGACCGGGGTGGTGGCGGTCATGGGGGGACTCCTTGCGTGATGGTGCGTTCAGCGGTGATGCGTCGTGAGTGACTGTGGTGGGGGCGGCTGTGACCCCGGGGTCAGCGGCCGGCCGGGACGGCCTCGGGCTCGGCGGCCACGGGCGACGGCCCTGCCGCCAGGACCCGCCCGCCCCGCTCCGTACGCCGCTCCAGCCGTGCGGAGAGGAGGGCGAGGAGCAGCGCCGAGGCGGCCATCAGGGCGCCGACCCAGTTGGGCGCGGTGTAGCCGAACCCGGCCGAGATCACGAGGCCACCGAGCCATGCGGCCATGGCGTTGCCCAGGTTGAAGGCGCCTATGTTGACGGCTGAGGCGAGCGTGGGGGCGTCGGCGGTCTGGTCCAGGACCCGTTTCTGCAGCGGGGGGACGGTCGCGAAGCCGAAGGCGCCGATGAGCGGGATGGTGATCGCTGCCGCGAGCTTGTCGTGCGCGGCGAGTGGCAGCAGGGCGAGCATGATCGCCAGTCCGCCGAGGGCCGTGCAGAGCATGGGCATCAGCGCGCGGTCGGCGTACTTGCCGCCGATGAGGTTGCCGCCGACCAGGCCGAGGCCGAAGAGGACGAGCAGCCAGGTGACGGAGGAGGGGGCGTAGCCGGTGACGTCGGTCATCATCGGCGTGATGTAGGTGCTCATGGTGAAGACGCCGCCGAAGCCGAGGACCGTCATCGCCATGGCGAGCAGCACCTGCGGGTTGCGGAAGGCGGCCAGCTCGCCGGAGACCCGGGTCCGCTCGGGACGCGGCTGCTCCGGGACGAGGGCGGCGATGCCGAGCACGGCGAGCACACCGAGGCCGGCGATGAGGAAGAACGTGATCCGCCAGCCCGCGCTCTGGCCGATGAGGGTGCCCGCGGGCACGCCGACGACGTTGGCGACCGTCAGGCCGGTGAACATCATGGCTATCGCCCCGGCCTTCTTCTGCGGTGCCACGAGCCCGGCGGCGACGATCGCGCCGATGCCGAAGAACGCGCCGTGCGCGAGCGAGGCGACGATGCGCCCGGCGAGCATCAGGGCGAAGACGGGGGCGGCCGCGGAGAGGGCGTTGCCCGCGACGAACAGGCCCATCAGGGCCATCAGCATCCGCTTGCGCGGCACGCGGCTGCCCAGGATGGCGAGGATCGGGGCTCCGACGACGACGCCGAGGGCGTATCCGGTGGTCAGGTAGCCGGCGGTGGGGATCGAGACGCCGAAGTCGTCCGCCACCTCGGGGAGCAGGCCCGAGGTGACGAACTCGGTGGTGCCGATACCGAAGGCGCCGATGGCGAGCGCCAGCAGGGCGAGAGGCATGACGGAGGTCCTTCAGACAGGGGAAGACAGTCGGCATCGCCCACCACACTTCCTTGCGGCAGACTTTTACCGGCCTCCACAATAATTGCAGACGCATCTACTTGCAAGCGCGGGCTATTGCGCGGGGGAGATATCCTGTCCGTACGGCACCGAACGACGCGCGCGTACGACTCCGAAGGAGGGCTCGGCCCATGTCCCGCACCCCGGACCCCGCACTGGTCGGCCTGGCACAGGGCTGGTGCGCCCTGTCCGCCCTGCACAGCCGGATCGAGGCGCACATAGAGCGCGCGCTGCAGGCCCACCACGAACTGAGCGTGCGCGAGTTCTCCGTGCTCGACGTCCTCAACCGCCAGCACGACGGCGAGGGCGGTCACCTGCGGATGAACGAGGTCGCCGACGCCGTCGTCCTCAGCCAGAGTGCGACGACCCGCCTGGTCAACCGTCTGGAGGACCGCGGTCTGCTGACCCGCTACCTCTGCCTCACCGACCGCCGGGGCATCTACACCGACGTCACCGACGCCGGCCGCGCGCTCCTGGAGGACGCCCGGCCCACCAACGACGCCGCCCTGCGCGAAGCGCTGCACGAGGCGTCGCACCGCTCCGAGCTGGCCCCCCTCGTCGCCGCCGTGGAGTCCCTCGCCCCGGCGTCGTGAGCGCCGCCGGGGTCGCGCAGATCCCTCGCCTCGCTCCTACGGGGCAGCTGAGCCCCGAGGGCTCACGCCCCGGCTTCCCCCAGCACCTCTGATGCATCCGCGCGGACCCGGGCCCGTTCCCGGTGCGCCTTCTGCCGGCACGCCGCACCGCAGTACCGCGCGGGCCGGCCCGTACGAGCGGACGCCACCGGCCCGCCGCACACGGCGCACGACGTTTCGTTACGCCCGGCCGCCGGATTCCGGGGGAGTTTCGTCACACGCCGCCCTGGGCGGAGGCTGTCGCACACCAGGGCCGTCAGCCGGCCGGGCGCCACGTCCGGGCCCCGCCGTTGCTCCATCGACAGACAGCCCACGAGCAGGGCCATCACATCGCCGATCGCCACGTCCTTCCGTACCGCGCCAGCCTGTTGGGCCCGTTCGAGCAGGACGGACAGCGCCGCCCGGAAGTCCCTCTCGACGCCGGGAGAGGGCTCGAAACTGCCCTCCAGAGCGTCGCACAGCCCCTTGTTGCGCACGGACAGGCGCACCACCGCCGCCAGGTAGCGGAAGAACACCGGACCGGGGTCGTCCGCCTGGGCCAACTCCCGTGCGGTGTCGGTGAAAAGCCGCACCCGGTCCACCACGGTGGCTCTGAACAGCGCTTCCTTGGTGGGGAAATGGCGATAGACGGTCCCCGTCCCGACCCCGGCGCGGCGGGCGATCTCCCCCAGCGGAACGGCCAACCCCCGTTCCTCGAAGGCCGATCGGGCCGCCTGCAGGACGAGGACGCGGTTGCGCCGGGCGTCGGCCCGCTGCTGTGAGGAGCCCGCCGGTGGCGGCGAGGGCTTCCTGCGCCGTGCCATGAGCGACGGTCTCCAAGGGCTCGGGAACGAAACGGGCTGTGGGTTCCGATTCTATCCGGGCGGATGAGCGAGGCCCCGCCCTCGCCATACCGGGATAAGTGCCTCAATCCGGAAAGAGCACACAAAAAGGCCGCCGTCGGCGCCCGAAAGCGCCGACGGCGGCCGTGGGAAAGCCGCTCCGGAGGCTCAGCCCGTGATCACCGCGTCCCACGCCTTGCCCGCCGCCGCCAGGGCCTCGTCCCGGTCCCCGGCCGGCACGCCCAGCGCCTGCAGGCCCTCGGCGAGAGCCGAGAGCGTGCCCAGAACGGTCTCGCGGTCCGCGTCGAGTCCGTAGTGGTTGACGCGGATCATTTCCTTGGCGAGCGCTCCCCCGGCCGCCTGGACCGGAATCGACGCGTCCGCAGCCAGGGCCGCCGCCACCACGTCGCGGGCGTCCTTACCGACGGGAGCGCGCAGAGTGGTGGCCACGGGGGCGGCGTCCTCGTCCCGTACGACGTAGGGAGCCACGGCCCCCAGCGCCCGTACGCCCGCCCGCGTGGCGGCGGAGGCGGCGCGGTGGCGGGCGATGACGCCGTCCAGACCGTCCTCCTCGATGCGGTCCACGGCCTGCTCCAGGGCGAGCATCTCCAGCTGCGCCGGAGCGTGCGGCAGCACGGTCCGGCCGCCGTCGATCCAGCGCTCCTTCCAGTCGAGCAGGGAGAGGTACGAGCGGCGGGGAGCCTGCTCGTTGGCCGCGATCCGCTCCCACGCGCGGGCGCTGACGGAGACGGCCGACACGCCCGCCGGGCCCGCCATGGCCTTCTGGCCGCCGATGACGCACAGGTCGACGCCCCACTCGTCGGTGAGCAGCGGCTCCGCGGCCACCGAGGCGACCGCGTCCAGCATCAGCAGCGCGCCGTGCGCACGGACGACCGCGCCGATCTCGGCGACGGGGTTGGTGTTGCCGGTGGCCGCCTCGGCGTGGACGAGGCTGACGAAGTCGATGGCCGGGTGCGCGCGCAGTGCGTCGGCGACCTGGGCGGCGGTGACGGCGCCGCTGAAGGGTGCCGTCACGTTGATCACCTCGGCGCCGCAGGAGCGCAGCCAGCCGCCGAACGTCTCGCCGTACGGACCGGTGATGATGTTGAGGGCGGTGCTGCCGGGCCGTACGGCCGAGCGGATGCACGCCTCCAGCGGCAGCAGCGCCTCGCCCTGCATCGCGACGACCGTCTCGCGGGTGCGCATCAGCGCCGCGACCTTGTCCTCGATGCGGGCGAAGTGACCGGCGCCGAGGGGCGCGAGGTCGAGCAGGGCCGGTGCGGTGTTCGCGGTCACGGTGCCTTCCGGGTGGTATCGCGCCGCGCTTGCGGCGCCCGCCAGTCTCCCGTCGACTCTACGTCCGCCCCCCGCCCGTGCCGACCATAGGACTATTGCCAGCCGCCCGTGTCGACGCCACCGGGCACCACGTCCCCGGGCCCGTACGGCTCGCGGGTGAAGACGAACGTGCCGATGTCCAGGTGGCTCACGGTCCCGTCCGCGCCGCGCACGGCCGTCAGCGTCTCGCCCGCGTAGTAGCCGTCGAGGCCGGTCCAGGTGCCGTCCTCCTCGGCGCGGAACGAGGCGCCGCGGCCCCCGGCGCCGAGCGGCTGCAGGTTCAGGGCCCGGCCGGCGCGCAGATGCACCGCGAAGGGCGCGGCTCCCCAGTACCAGGGGCCGGTCAGCTCCAGCAGTGCCGGGTCCGCGGCGTCGAGCGGACGCCACGGCGCGGGGATCCGCGGTTCGTGCTCGGCGAGCGTGCGCACCATGTCCGTCGCTATGGCGCCGATGCTGAAGAGGGAGGTGACGTTGGCCAGGACGACGGCCGCGGTGCCCTCCTCCGGGCACGCCCAGAGCGTGGCCACGAACCCCGGCATCGAACCGCCGTGGCCGCAGACGAACCGGCCGTCGCGCCAGGCCACCTGCAGGCCCAGGCCGTAGGCGCCCATCCGGTCCGGGGCCTGCGGCTCGGTCTCCGGGACCCGCATCGCGGCCACCGACTCCGCGCCGAGCACACGGTCGTCGCCGTTCAGCAGGAAGGCGGCGAAGCGGCAGAGGTCGGCCGCCGTGGACCACAGCTGTCCGGCCGGTGCCATCACGCCGGTGTCCACCGCCGGTTCGGGCAGCAGGACGTCCGCCCAGGGGTGCACGGCGTGGCCCTCGGCGTGCGGGGCCTCGGGGTGGAGCGTCGTGCGGTGCATCCCGAGCGGCTCCAGGACCTCCCGGCGCAGCACGTCGTACCAGTTCTCCCCGCGGAGCTGCTCGACGAGCGCGCCCAGGAGCGCGTAACCGGGGTTGGAGTAGTGGTGCAGGCGCCCCGCGGCATGGCGCTGGGGGCGCTCGCCGAAGATGTCGGCGAGCTCGGGGCGCAGGGAGCCGTCCGTGCGCTCCCACCACGGGCCGCGCGACTCCGCCGCCAGCCCGGAGGTGTGTGCGAGGAGCTGGGCGATGGTCGCGGTGCCGCCCTCCGGGGTGTCGAGGTGCTTGCCGAGCGGATCGTCCAGGTCGAGCAGGCCCTCGTCGCGCAGCCGCAGGACCAGAACGGCGACGAAGGTCTTGGTGATCGAGCCGATCCGGTACTGGGTGTCCGCCCCCGGCACCTCCTCGCCGACGCTGCCGCGCCCCGCGGACCACACCATCCGTCCGTCCCGCATCACCGCCCCCACGAGGGAGGGCGTACGGCCCTCCGCCTGTCCGGTGGCGACACGGTGCAGGAGGGCACGGCGGGTGGCGGGGAGCAGTTCGGCGAACTCCGCGGCGTCCGCGGCGTTTCCGGCGTCGTACGAGGCAGTCATGCCCGCACCCTAACCAGAAGGATCGTCAGGTCCCGTGCGCCCCGTACGCCCTGTGCGCCCCTTGGGCCCTGCGCGTCTCGCACGCCATCGGGCACGATGCCGCCATGACCCCTGACCATGCGGTGCCGCCCGTTCACGCCCTGCTCGTCGTCGACGTCCAGTCCGCCTTCGTCTCCGGTGCGGAGGCGGTGCCCGACGCGGCCCGGCTCCTGGACCGCGTCGGGCACCTGATAGCCGCCGCCCGCGCGAGCGGCGCCTTCGTCGTCCACCTCCGCAACGACGGGCCGCCGGGCGCGAGCGACGAGCCGGGCACGCCCGGCTGGCGGCTCCACCTGCCCGTCGAAGAAGGCCCGGCCGAGATCGTGATCGGCAAGACGGAGGACGACGGCTTCTACGAGACGCCCCTGAACGGCCTGCTCACCCGCTCAGGGGTGCGGTCGCTCGCCGTCTGCGGGGTGATGTCCGAGATGTGCGTCAGTGCGACGGCGCGTACGGCCATGGAGCTGGGATACCGGGTCGTCATGCCGCACGACGCCCACGCCACCTACGACATCCCGCCGGCCGCCGGCATCAGCGGCGCCGTCCCGGCGGCGATGGTCTCGCGGACGGCCGAATGGGCCCTCGGCGACGGCGTCGAGATCGTCGCCGGCGCCGCGGACGTCCGCTTCACCGCGCCGGCGCCGCGCCGCGCCCGGCCCTCCCGCTGAGGCGGATCAGGTCTGGGCCATGTCCACGAAGCGGGAGTAGTGGCCCTGGAAGGCGACCGTGATGGTGGCCGTGGGGCCGTTACGGTGCTTGCCGACGATGATGTCCGCCTCGCCCGCGCGGGGCGACTCCTTCTCGTAGGCGTCCTCGCGGTGCAGCAGGATGACCATGTCCGCGTCCTGCTCGATGGAGCCGGACTCACGGAGGTCGGAGACCATCGGCTTCTTGTCCGTGCGCTGCTCGGGACCACGGTTCAGCTGGGAGAGCGCGATGACCGGGAGCTCCAGCTCCTTGGCCAGCAGCTTGAGGTTTCGGGACATGTCCGAGACCTCCTGCTGGCGGCTCTCGGCACGCTTGTTGCCGCCGGACTGCATCAGCTGCAGATAGTCGATGATCACGAGCTTGAGGTCGGCGCGCTGCTTGAGGCGCCGGCACTTGGCCCGGATCTCCATCATCGACAGGTTGGGCGAGTCGTCGATGTACAGCGGGGCGGCCGAGACGTCCGGCATGCGGCGGGCCAGCCGGGTCCAGTCGTCGTCGGTCATGGAGCCGGAGCGCATGTGGTGCAGGGCGACGCGCGCCTCGGCGGACAGCAGGCGCATCGCGATCTCGTTACGGCCCATTTCGAGCGAGAAGATCACGCTCGGCAGGTTGTTCTTGATGGAACAGGCGCGGGCGAAGTCCAGCGCGAGGGTGGACTTACCCATGGCGGGACGGGCCGCGATGACGATCATCTGGCCGGGGTGCAGGCCGTTCGTCAGGGCGTCCAGGTCGGTGAAGCCGGTGGGCACGCCGGACATCTGGCCGCTGCGCGAGCCGATGGCCTCGATCTCGTCGAGCGCGCCCTCCATGATGTCGCCGAGCGGGAGGTAGTCCTCGCTCGTGCGCTGCTCGGTGACCGCGTAGACCTCGGCCTGGGCCTTGTTGACGATGTCGTCGACGTCTCCGTCGGCCGCGTATCCCATCTGCGTGATGCGCGTGCCGGCCTCGACCAGGCGGCGCAGCACCGCGCGCTCGTGGACGATCTCGGCGTAGTACTCGGCGTTGGCCGCGGTCGGGACGGACTGGACCAGCGTGTGGAGGTACGCGGCACCGCCGACGCGGGTGATCTCGCCGCGCTTGGTGAGCTCGGCGGCGATAGTGATCGGGTCGGCCGGCTCGCCCTTGGCGTAGAGGTCGAGGATGGCCTGGTAGATCGTCTCGTGCGCCGGGCGGTAGAAGTCGTGGCCCTTGAGGACCTCGACGACGTCGGCGATGGCGTCCTTCGACAGCAGCATGCCGCCGAGGACGGACTGCTCGGCGTCCAGGTCCTGCGGCGGTACGCGCTCGAAGCCGCTGCCGCCCCGGTCCCAGGAGCCACCCTCCTCGCCGCCGCGGTCGTGCTGCTCGCCACGTCCCTTGCCGTCGCCACGGCGGGAACGGGGGAAGGGAAGCCGGTCGCTGGGGCTGTCGCCCCAGGGGTCGTCCATGGGCTCGGGAACGCTCACCCGGGCCACCTCCTCCCGTCCGCGACGCGGACCTCGCCGTGCCACTCTTTCTTACGGCACGGCTCTGACAAATAGGACGCCCGACTCCGGTTATGACGCGTCGAGTTCGCGGCGAGTTCGTGTCGATCTCGTAAGGTCCGCGGGGGCCCGGACGGGGCGGGAACAGACGGCAGGCGCCGGTCCACGGTAGGGCGCCCGGCACCGTCAGCCAATCTGGTTATCCACAGGGCATGTGGATGAGCGGCCCCAGCCTGTGGAGAACCGCCCTCAACCTGTGCACGGGCCGGGGGAAAGCACTGTGGACAAACACACAGTCGCCCGCGCCACACCCTTATGACCTGCAGCTTTGTCATCCACGGGCTGTTGAGGAGAAAAACTTTCCCACTCGGCCCGCGATCGCGACAAACGGCGCAGAGAAGATCACACACAACCCGGCGAAGTAAGGGTCGTAAGCTAGGAGCACAGATTACCTGTGGAAGATTGGAAGGGGCCCCCGTGACCCAGGCCCGCGCCCACGTGCCGCCCGGTGCCCGCCGGCACGACCGCGAGATCCTCGCCCTGGCCGTGCCCGCCTTCGGCGCGCTCGTGGCGGAGCCGTTGTTCGTGATGGCCGACAGCGCCATCGTCGGCCACCTCGGCACCCGTCAGCTGGCGGGTCTCGGCGTGGCCGCCGCGCTGCTCACCACGGCCGTCAGCGTCTTCGTCTTCCTCGCCTACGCCACCACCGCGGCCGTGGCCCGCCGGGTCGGAGCGGGGGACCTCCAGGCCGCCATCCGGCAGGGCATGGACGGCATCTGGCTCGCGGTCGTGCTCGGCACGGTGGTCGCCGTGGGCGTCCTGCCCACGGCCCGCGTCCTCGTCGAGCTCTTCGGCGCCTCGCCGACCGCCGCCCCCTACGGCGCCACCTATCTCCGGGTCAGCGCCCTGGGCATCCCCGCGATGCTCATCGTGCTCGCCGCCACCGGCGTCCTGCGCGGACTGCAGGACACCCGGACGCCCCTCTACGTCGCCGTCGGCGGCTTCGCGGCCAACGCCGGGCTCAACGTCGCCCTCGTCTACGGCGCCGGCCTGGGCATCGCCGGCTCCGCCTGGGGAACGGTGCTGGCCCAGTGGGCCATGGCCGCCGTCTACCTGGCCGTCGTCGTCCGCGGAGCGCGGCGGCACGGGGCCTCGCTGCGGCCCGACCGTGCCGGCATCCGGGCCTGCGCCCAGGCGGGTGCGCCCCTGCTGGTCCGCACGCTCTCGCTGCGGGCCGTCCTCATGATCGCCACCGCGGTCGCGGCACGGCTGGGCGACACCGACATCGCCGCCCACCAGATCGTGCTCAGCCTGTGGAGCCTGCTGGCCTTCGCCCTCGACGCCATCGCCATCGCCGGGCAGGCGATCATCGGCCGCTACCTGGGCGCCGGGGACGCCGACGGGGCGCGGGCGGTGTGCCGGCGCATGGTGCAGTGGGGCATCGCCTCGGGCGTGGTCCTGGGGGCGCTGGTGGTCGCGACACGGCCCCTGTTCATCCCGCTGTTCACCACCGACCCCGCCGTACGGGACACGCTGATGCCGGTGCTGCTGGTGGTCGCTCTGGGACAGCCCCTCGCGGGGGTCGTCTTCATCCTGGACGGGGTGCTGATGGGCGCCGGGGACGGAACGTACCTCGCCTGGGCGATGCTCGTGGTCCTGGCCGTCTTCGCACCCCTCGCCCTGCTGATCCCCGGGCTGGGCGGCGGCCTCATGGCCCTGTGGTGGGCGATGACACTGATGATGACGGTCCGCCTGGTGACCCTGTGGATACGCGCCCGGTCCGGCCGCTGGCTCGTCACGGGGGCCGTACGGATCTGACCGGGGTCCGGTACGGCGGAAGGGCCGCACCCCGTGCGGGGTGCGGCCCTTCCGTCAGGCTATGCCTGTCGCAGCCGTCAGGCGGCGACGACCTCGATGCCGAGCTTGGCAACGACGTCGGCGTGCAGACGCACGGACACCTGGTGGGCGCCCAGGGTCTTGATGGGCGAGCCCAGCTCGACGCGGCGCTTGTCGACCTCGGGACCACCGGAAGCCTTGATCGCGGAAGCGACGTCGGCCTGGGTCACGGAGCCGAACAGACGGCCGGCCTCGCCGGCGCGGACGCCAAGGCGGACCTTGACGGCCTCAAGCTGGCCCTTGACCTCGTTGGCCTGCTCGATCGTGGCGATCTCGCGGATCTTGCGCGCACGACGGATCTGCGCGACGTCCTTCTCGCCACCCTTGGTCCAGCGGATCGCGAAACCGCGCGGGACCAGGTAGTTGCGGGCGTAGCCGTCCTTGACGTCGACGACGTCACCGGCAATGCCGAGGCCGGAGACCTCGTGGGTGAGGATGATCTTCATTAGTTGGTCACCCTTCCCTTATCGCGCGGACGAGGTGTAGGGCAGCAGCGCCATCTCACGGCTGTTCTTCACGGCCGTGGCGACGTCACGCTGGTGCTGGGTGCAGTTGCCGGTCACGCGGCGGGCACGGATCTTGCCGCGGTCGGAAATGAACTTCCGCAGCATGTTCGTGTCCTTGTAGTCCACGTAAGCGGTCTTGTCCTTGCAGAAAGCGCAGACCTTCTTCTTGGGCTTGCGCGGGGGCGGCTTCGCCATTGTCTCTCTCCTGTGAATCAAGAAGTTTTTGTGCTGTCGCCCTTCGGGCCTCGCGGCCCGGGCCCGTTGCCGGACCTAGAAGGGCGGCTCGTCCGAGTAGCCGCCGCCGGAGTTGCCGGAGCCGCCGCCCCAGCCGCCTCCGCCGCCGCCCTGCTGGCCGCCGGACGGAGCGCCGGTGGCCCAGGGGTCGTCGGCGGGAGCCCCGCCGCCGCCCTGCTGGCCGCCGGGACCGGAGCCCCAGCCGCCACCCTGGCCACCACCGCTGCCGCCGCCATAGCCACCCTGGCCACCGCGACCCGCGGTCTTGGTGACCTTCGCCGTGGCGTTCTTCAGGCTGGCGCCGACCTCTTCGACGTCGAGCTCGTAGACCGTGCGCTTGACACCCTCACGGTCCTCGTAGGACCGCTGCTTCAGCCGGCCCTGCACGATGACGCGCATGCCTCGCTGGAGCGACTCGGCGACGTTCTCCGCCGCCTGACGCCACACCGAGCACGTGAGGAAGAGGCTCTCGCCGTCCTTCCACTCGTTGGTCTGGCGGTCGAAGGTGCGGGGAGTGGACGCGACTCGGAACTTCGCGACCGCCGCACCGGAGGGGGTGAAGCGCAGCTCGGGGTCGTCGACGAGATTGCCGACGACCGTGATGACGGTCTCGCCTGCCATGGATGAACCTCTCGGCGGGTGTGCTGCTGGCTGCTTGCTACTCGTTGCGATGCAGCCCGATTACCTCTGAACCGCTGGGGTTCAGTGGGTCTCGGGACGGAGGACCTTGGTCCGGAGGACCGACTCGTTCAGGTTCATCTGGCGGTCGAGCTCCTTGACGACCGCAGGCTCGGCCTGCAGGTCGATGACCGAGTAGATGCCCTCGGGCTTCTTCTTGATCTCGTACGACAGACGACGACGGCCCCAGGTGTCGACCTTCTCGACCTTTCCGTTGCCCTCACGGACGACGGAGAGGAAGTTCTCGATCAGGGGGGAGACAGCGCGCTCCTCCAGATCGGGGTCGAGGATGACCATCACCTCGTAGTGACGCATGTGGAACCCACCTCCTTTGGACTCAGCGGCCACGGTCGATCCGTGGCAGGAGGGTCGTGATGCGTGAACAACGGTATCGGCGGACACTGACAATCAGCGGAAAGTCCCTGGGTTGCCCCTGGGACCGAAGCTGGGTCCGGGCAGACACCGGTGCAGACCGTACAGAGTACCTGCACTCCGGCGTCCGGTTGAAATCCGACCGCCCGGCCCCTCAATCTGGACGCACCGGATGTGACCGGCGTTACATTGCACCTGCCTTCAGGAGGTGGCTCCATGACACAGGCGGTTCGGCAGCCCCGTGGACTCCGTGCGCTGCTCAACAGCGACGGGAAGCCCCATCCCGTCGAAAACACCTTTACCGCGGTAACGGTGGTGCTGGGCGTGCTCGCGGCCGTTTCCTCACTATGGACCGGCCTGCATCTCCTCACCTCGTGGAGCGGGCTGCTCGGCATCCTCACGGGGGCCTGGGGCCAGTTCATCTCCGCCACCACCGGCGAACGATTCCTGCTGATCATCGGGCTCGGAGCGTCCGCTTTCGGCTTCTTCCTGGGCATGGCGCACGGGGGGCTTTTCGGGGGTGTGATCGGATAGCGGGCCGTACGCCCAATCGGGGCGCTCCCCGGTCGCAGTAGGCTTCGGCGCGTGAGCCGGAGCCCCGACCATGGGGACACACCTGCCGAGGAGCGCCCCGCATGAGCCTGACCCTGAGGACAATTAGCCGAGAGCAGCATCTGGCGTACATCCAGAGCCTGCCCGCGGCCAGTCACATGCAGGTGCCGGGGTGGGCCGATGTGAAGAGCGAGTGGCGCTCGGAGAACCTGGGCTGGTTCGACAAGACCGGCCAGATGGTCGGTGCCGGCCTGGTCCTCTACCGCCAGCTCCCCAAGATCAAGCGCTACCTGGCCTACCTGCCCGAGGGCCCGGTCATCAACTGGTACTCCCCGAACCTGCGCGACTGGCTGGAGCCCATGCTGGCCCACCTCAAGCAGCAGGGCGCCTTCTCCGTGAAGATGGGCCCGCCCGTCGTCATCCGCCGCTGGGACGCCGACGCGATCAAGAAGGGCATCGCCGACCCCGACGCCAAGCGCCTGCGCGACGTCGAGGCCACCTTCATCGAGCCGCGCGCCTTCGAGGTCGCCGACCAGCTGCGCCGGATGGGCTGGCAGCAGGGCGAGGAGGAGGGCGCCGGCTTCGGCGACGTCCAGCCGCGCTACGTCTTCCAGGTGCCGCTGGAGAACCGTTCCCTGGAGGACGTCCACAAGGGCTTCAACCAGCTGTGGCGCCGCAACATCAAGAAGGCCGAGAAGGCCGGCGTCGAGGTCGTCCAGGGCGGCTACGAGGACCTGGCCACCTGGCAGCACCTGTACGAGATCACCGCCGAGCGCGACAAGTTCCGTCCGCGCCCGCTGAGCTACTTCCAGCGCATGTGGACGGCCCTCAACTCCGAGGACCCCAACCGCATGCGGCTGTACTTCGCCGTGCACGAGGGCGAGGCCGTGGCGGCCGCGACGATGCTGATCGTCGGTGGGCACGTCTGGTACTCCTACGGAGCCTCCGCCAACCACAAGCGCGAGGTCCGGCCGTCGAACGCCATGCAGTGGCGGATGCTGCGCGACGCCTACGCGCTGGGCGCCAGCGTCTACGACCTGCGCGGCATCGGCGACTCGCTGGACGAGAACGACCACCTCTTCGGCCTCATCCAGTTCAAGGTGGGCACCGGCGGCCAGGCGGCGGAGTACCTCGGCGAGTGGGACTTCCCGCTCAACAAGCTGCTGCACAAGGCTCTGGACATGTACATGTCCCGCCGCTGATCCTGCCGACCGTCCACGAAGCAGTGCCGGAAGGCACACCACCTCACTCAGCAGGAACAGGGAAAGGATCCGGGACCGGCCATGGCGCTCACGCTGTACGTCGACACCGCGCGCTGGCGGGCACACCAGCAGTCCGTCATCCAGCAGTTCCCGGGCATCATCCCGGTCTGCAAGGGCAACGGCTACGGCTTCGGCCACGAGCGGCTCGCCGATGAGGCGACGCGCATGGGCGCGGACATCCTCGCCGTCGGCACCACCTACGAAGCGGCCCGCATCAAGGACTTCTTCAGCGGTGACCTGCTCGTGCTGACCCCCTTCCGGCTGGGCGAGGAACCCGTGCCGCTGCCGGACCGGGCCATCCGGTCCGTCTCCTCGGTCGAGGGCGTGCGCGGCCTGGACGGCGCGCGCGTCGTCATCGAGGTCATGAGCACCATGAAGCGGCACGGCATCAGCGAGGAGGACCTGCCCAAGCTGCACGCCGCCATCGAGGACGTGCGCCTGGAGGGCTTCGCGATACACCTGCCGCTGGACCGCGCCGACGGCACCAACGGGGTCGACGAGGTGTCCGCCTGGATGGAGCGGCTGCGCAACGCCCACCTGCCGCTGCACACCATGTTCGTCAGCCACCTGAAGTCCGACGAGCTCGCCCAGCTGCAGCAGCGCTTCCCGCAGACCCGCTTCCGCGCCCGCATCGGCACCCGGCTGTGGCTCGGCGACCACGACGCCACCCACTACCGGGGCGCGGTGCTGGACGTCACGCCCGTCGCCAAGGGCGACCGCTTCGGCTACCGGCAGCAGAAGGCCACCGGCGACGGCTACCTGGTCGTGGTGGCCGGTGGCACCTCGCACGGCGTGGGCCTGGAGGCGCCGAAGGCGCTGCACGGCATGATGCCGCGCGCCAAGGGCGTGGCCCGGGCGGGCCTCGCGACCATGAACCGCAACCTCTCGCCCTTCGTCTGGGCGGGCAAGCAGCGCTGGTTCGCGGAGCCCCCGCACATGCAGGTCTCCATCCTCTTCGTGCCGGGCGACGCCCCGGCACCGCAGGTCGGCGACGAACTGGTGGCGCACCTGCGGCACACCACCACGCAGTTCGACCGCGTTCTCGACCACTGATTCCACTTGATTCCACCCCCGTGGTGCGGGGCGGGGAGCCGTGACTAGGGCGTACGGCTCCCGGTGCCCCATTGGACGCGTGCGACGTCACTGACCTCCGCGGGCCGCTCACGGCGGCCCGCGGGGCCCAGCACCCATATGTCCGGCGCCCCGTCGAGGACGCCGCCCGAGGGGTCGTCCGAGCCGTCACGGCGGACCACGTCGCGCTCGGGCAGCAGGATGTCCCGCACGACGAGCCCGCACAGGTACAGCGTGCCCAGCAGGTGCAGCACGATCGCCAGCTGGTAGCCCTCCGGCGGCAGCCCCTGGTGCTTGTCGCCGCTTCCCGTGTACGCCAGGTAGAACCAGATGCCCAGGAAGTACAGGACCTCGCAGCCCTGCCAGATCAGGAAGTCGCGCCACTTGGGACGGGCCAGCGCCGCGAGCGGGACCAGCCACAGCACGTACTGCGGCGAGTAGACCTTGTTGACGAGGATGAACAGCGCCACCACGAGGAAGGCCAGCTGCGCCAAGCGCGGACGGCGGGGGGCCCGCAGCCCGAGTACCGCTATGGCCAGGCACCCCAGGATCATCAGCAGCGTCGCGTAGGTGTTGGCGTCGTCCAGCGGGTCGCCCGTGCGCTGTGAGATGAAGAGCCAGACCGAGCCGAAGTCGACGGGCCGGTCCTGGCTGAAGGTGTAGAACTTCGCCCATCCGGGCCGGATGTGGAACCCGCCGGCCTCATGGGTGAGCATGACCGGCACGTTGACCACGAGCCAGGCACCGACCGCGGCAGCGGCGGCGGTGACGAACGCCCGCAGGCGCCCGGCCCGCAGACACAGGATGAACAGCGGCCCCAGCAGCAGCGCCGGATACAGCTTCGCGGCCGCTGCCAGGCCGATCAGCACTCCCGCCCAGAACGTGCGCCCACGGGCCCACATCAGCAGCGCCGCGGCTGTGAGAGCCACCGCGAACAGGTCCCAGTTGACGGTGGCCGTGAGGGCGAAAGCCGGCGCGAGGGCGACCAGCAGCGCGTCCCAGGGCCGGCGGCGGTGGGTGCGGGTCACGCACACGGCGATGACGGCCGTGCAGGCCAGCAGCATCCCGGCGTTGATGAGCCAGTACAGCTGCTCGCGGTGCTGGAGGGTCCCGCCGCCCGGCGTGAGCAGGGCCGCGATCTCCATGAACAGCCCCGTCAGGACCGGGTACTCCAGATAGTCCATGCCTCCGGAGAGGGACTGCGGGATGCGGTCGAAGTACGGAAGGAGGCCCTGGTCGAAACCACGGCCGCTGTAGAGGTGCGGGATGTCGGAATAGCAGGCGTGGGTGTATTGCGTGGTGGCGCCGAAGAACCAGCCGTGGTCGTAGCACGGCAGCTTCTGCACCATCCCGAGCGCGAACATGCCGATCGCCACGAGCGCGATCACCCGCACCGGCGTCCACCAGCTCGCCCCGAGCAGCGCACGCCGCCCCGCCGGCCCGCCGATGAGCTCGCTGCCGGCAGCGGCCACCTCGTCCTCCAGGGTGGGCCGTACAAGCTGGTCGTCCCGCACGCTCCTCATGGCCACATCCTGCCGTACCCGCCAAGGACCCGGCGGAGCCTGTGGAAAACCCCGAGGGCCGCCCCGCACGAATGCGGAGCGGCCCTCGGAAAGCCCTGCTCAACCGGTCTGCACCGGATTCATACGATGATCAGCCGCCGGGGCCGCCGAACAGTCCGCCACCCGCCGGCCGGGTCGGCCCGGGCGTCGGCGACTCACCGGGATCACCACCCGTACCGCCGTTGCTTCCCGCACCGCCGGGCTTGCCCCCGTTGCCGCCGCCGGTGCCGCCGGGCTTGCACTTGCGGTCGAAGAAACCGCAGCTCGGGCTCGGGGACGGGGTGCCGGAGGGAGACTTCGACGGGGAGGGCGAGGTCGAGGCCGACGGCGACGGAGAGGTCGAGGCCGACGGCGCGGCGCTGGGCGCGGGGCTCGCCCCGTCACCGAAGACCTTCTCACCGATCGGCTGCGGCGCGTCGAACTGCAGCACGGGCTGGCCCTTGAGCGCCTTGCCCATGTAGTCGGCCCAGATGTCCGCCGGGAACGACGCACCGTGGATCGTCGGCTTGCCACCCACGCCGCGCATCGACAGGAACTCCTGCTTCTTGGCATTGGGGTCGACGCGGTACATGCCGATCGCCGTCGACAGCTGCGGGGTGTAGCCCGCGAACCAGGCGGAGCGGTTGCCGTCGGTCGTACCCGTTTTGCCCGCCGCCGGGCGGTCGGGGAGCTTCGCCGAGGTGCCGGTGCCCGACTCGACGACGGTCTTCAGCACGTCCGTCACGTTGTTCGCGACGTTCGCGTCGAATGCCTGGGCGCTCTTCTCCTCGTGCTGGAAGGCGGTCCGTCCGTCCTTCTCCACCTTCTCGACCGAGTAGGGGTCGACCTGCTTGCCACTCGCCGCGAACGTCGCGTACGCACCCGCCAGCCGGATCGCGCTGGGCGCCGATGTGCCGAGCGAGAAGGTGGGGGTGATCGAGGCCAGCTGGTCCTTGTCCAGGCCGGCCTTCAGCGCGGCCTCCCGGACCAGGTCGGTGCCGACGTCCATGCCGAGCTGGATGAAGGGCGTGTTCGTGGAGAACTGCATGGCCGTCCGGAGGCTGACGAGGCCCTTGTCCTCGTCGCCGTCGTTCGGCTGGTGCCACTCCTGGCCGTTCTGGTCGTGCCAGACCTTGCCGCTGTAGTCCCTCAGCGTCAGCTTGTTGTTGCCGTTGTAGATGCTCTCCGGCGACACGATGGTGCGCTGGCTGAGGCTCTGCTGCGGCCCGAGGCGCGGATTGCGCTTCCCGTTCGTCATCGCGGCCGCCAGGACGAACGGCTTGAACGTGGAGCCGACCTGCACACCGGTGTAGTCGGAGTTGTTGGTGAAGTGCTCCAGCGCGTTCTCACCGCCGTAGATGGCGACGATCTTGCCGGTCTTGGGCTCCACCGAGGCGCCGCCGAACTGGACGAACTGGTCGACCTCGCGGACCTGCGGCTTGATGTTCGCCTTGCGCACATCCTCGACCGACTTCGCCAGCGCGTTCACCTTGTCGCGGTCGAAGGTGGTGTGGATCTGGTAGCCGCCCTTGTCGAGCTCGGCCTTGCTGATCCTGGAGTGGGCGACGATGTAGTTGTCGGCGAGGTCGGTGAGGTAGCCGATCTGCCCGGCCCGGTTGGTCGCCGGCTTGGGCTTCTGCACCTTCGGGAAGCCCTGCTGGACCCACTTGTCGCGCTCGGCGGCGTCCATGCGGCCCACCTGCACCTCACGGTCCAGCGTCCACTTCCAGCGTTCGGTGGCCCGCTTGGTGTTCTTCTCCGGGGTCGCCGCGGGACCCTGGCCGCCGAACGGGTCGTAGAGGTTCGGACCGTTCAGCGTGGCCGACAGGAACGCGCTCTCGCTCGGCGTCAGGTCCTCGCAGTCCTTGTCGAAGTACGCCCGCGCCGCCGCCTGGATGCCGTAGGCGCCGCGTCCGTAGTAAGCGGTGTTGAGGTAGCCGGCGAGGATGAAGTCCTTGTCCTTGGTGGCGCCCACCTTCACGGAGATCAGCAGCTCGGTGGCCTTGCGCTTGAGCGTCTGCTCCTGGCTCAGGTACGTGTTCTTCACGAACTGCTGGGTGATGGTCGAACCGCTCTGCGTCTCGCCGCCCTGCGCCATCTTCACGACGGCCCGGGCGATGCCCATCGGGTCGACGCCCCAGTCCTTCTCGAAGCTGGCGTTCTCGGCGGAGATCACCGCGTTCTGCATGGACTTCGGGATCTGGGAGATCTGCACGATCTGCCGGTTGAGGCTGCCGCCACCGGCGACGACCATCTGTTTGCCGTCGGCCCAGTAATAAACGTTCTTCTGGACGACCGACGCCTTCTGCGCGCTCGGGACCTGGACGACCGCGAGCGCCACGCCCACGATGCCCAGGACCAGTCCCACGAGCGAGACGGTCAGGCCCGTGACGAGCTTCCAGGACGGCATCCAGCGCCACGCACCGGTCTTGCCCGCGCGCGGGTAGTCGATGAACCGCTTCGTCGCCGGGCGGCCGTTGTCCCTGCGCCCCCGGCCCGGCCCCCCGGGACCGGAGTCCGGCGATCGTCTGCGGCCGCCGGCGCCCGCGCTGCGCTGAACCGCGCGGCGGGTGTCGGTCCGGCTCCCTTGCCGGGACTCCTCGCCCCGGCCGTGTCCCGGTCCGGCCGGGTTGTTGCTTGATGGTGCGGCGCGGCGGCCGGACATGGGCTGCTGGCCGGCACGACGGGCCGCGGAACGTCCGCCGCCCTGAGGCGGCGGCGGCTTGCGGCGGTGCTCGCTCATCGAACGACTACTCCTCGGGCAGGCGCTATCGCCTGACAGCGGCAGGTGGCTTGCGGTCCCCCCGACGTGCGATCCGGCTGTCCCCCCGAGCCACGGGCCGCACTGCATACGGGACGAGGACGCCCCAGGACGTCACCCGGTTCCCAGTGATTTGCATGGCGCACAGACTACGCACGGCCAAATCACGCCCACTGCGGATGTTCACTCCAAATCAGGCCGCTTGTGTCCCACGAATCGGTGATGTGACCTCGTTCACCGTGCCCCCTCTTGTCGCGGCGGGACGCCCGTTCTATCGTCTGGATGTATCGAGTCGATACATCAGCTCGCCACATCAGCCCGACACATCAGGTCGGCATAAGGGACCAATAAGGATTAGGGATCACAAGGACTAGGCTGTGGGGGACAAGGAGGCGAAAAATGAGCAGACGCTCCGGCATCCTCGAATTCGCCGTCCTCGGCCTGCTCCGAGAGTCCCCGATGCACGGCTACGAGCTGCGCAAGCGCTTGAACACCTCACTCGGGGTGTTCCGTGCGTTCAGCTACGGCACCCTCTACCCCTGCCTGAAGTCCCTCGTGGCGAACGGCTGGCTGGTCGAGGAGCCCGGGAACGCTCCGGAGGACGCCCGGGCGGCGTCCTTGGCCGGACGGCGGGCGAAGATCGTCTACCGCCTGACGGCAGAGGGCAAGGAGCACTTCGAGGAGCTGCTCGCCCACACGGGTCCGGACGCGTGGGAGGACGAGCACTTCGCCGCCCGCTTCGCGTTCTTCGGACAGACCTCGCGGGACGTGCGGATGCGGGTGCTGGAAGGCCGCCGCAGCCGTCTGGAGGAGCGTCTGGAGAAGATGCGCGCCTCCCTGGCCCGCACCCGGGAGCGGCTGGACGACTACACCCTCGAACTTCAGCGCCACGGCATGGAATCCGTGGAGCGCGAGGTCCGCTGGTTGAACGAGCTGATCGAGAGCGAGCGGGCCGGGCGTGACAAGCGCAACGGTCCGGACCAGTGAGCTCTGCACTCCGCAGAGCTTCGTCGAGTACAAACAGGGAGCAACCGGAATGGGTTCGGTTCGCGTAGCGATCGTCGGTGTGGGCAACTGCGCCGCCTCGCTGGTGCAGGGCGTCGAGTACTACAAGGACGCCGACCCGAACGGCCGCGTGCCGGGTCTGATGCACGTGCAGTTCGGCGACTACCACGTGCGTGACGTCGAGTTCGTCGCTGCCTTCGACGTCGACGCGAAGAAGGTCGGCCTCGACCTCGCGGACGCCATCGGTGCCAGCGAGAACAACACCATCAAGATCTGCGACGTGCCGCAGACCGGTGTCACCGTCCAGCGCGGCCACACCCTCGACGGCCTCGGCAAGTACTACCGCCAGACCATCGAGGAGTCCGCCGAGGCCCCCGTCGACGTCGTCCAGGTCCTCAAGGACAAGCAGGTCGACGTCCTGGTCTGCTACCTCCCGGTGGGTTCCGAGGACGCTGCGAAGTTCTACGCGCAGTGTGCCATCGACGCCAAGGTCGGCTTCGTCAACGCCCTCCCGGTCTTCATCGCGGGCACCAAGGAGTGGGCGGACAAGTTCACCGAGGCCGGCGTCCCGATCGTCGGTGACGACATCAAGTCGCAGGTCGGCGCCACCATCACGCACCGCGTGATGGCCAAGCTGTTCGAGGACCGGGGCGTCATCCTGGACCGCACGATGCAGCTGAACGTCGGCGGCAACATGGACTTCAAGAACATGCTGGAGCGCGACCGCCTGGAGTCCAAGAAGATCTCCAAGACGCAGGCCGTCACCTCGCAGATCCCCGACCGCGAGCTGGGCGAGAAGAACGTCCACATCGGCCCGTCCGACTACGTGGCCTGGCTGGACGACCGCAAGTGGGCCTACGTGCGCCTTGAGGGCCGCGCGTTCGGCGACGTCCCGCTGAACCTGGAGTACAAGCTGGAGGTCTGGGACTCCCCGAACTCCGCCGGTGTCATCATCGACGCCGTCCGCGCCGCGAAGATCGCCAAGGACCGCGGCATCGGCGGCCCGATCCTCTCCGCTTCCTCGTACTTCATGAAGTCGCCGCCGGTGCAGTACTTCGACGACGAGGCCCGCGAGAACGTCGAGAAGTTCATCAAGGGCGAGGTCGAGCGCTGATCACGCTCGCTCGGGGCTGAAGAAGCCCCTGCGCCTCACCACTGGTCCCCGGGTCATCCACCCGGGGACCAGTGTGTTGTGTGAGGCTGTGGAGCATGCCTGTTGTGCGTGATCTTCGCGTTCTGCTGGCACTGCGCGCTTTTCGCCGTCTGCTGACCGTCAGACTCCTCTCCCAGGCCGCCGACGGCGTTTACCAGGTCGCGCTCGCCGCGTACGTCGTCTTCTCCCCCGAGAAGCAGACGTCACCCACGGCCATCGCCTCCGCCATGGCGGTGCTCCTCCTGCCCTACTCCCTGCTGGGCCCCTTCGCGGGCGTCCTGCTGGACCGCTGGCGCCGCCGGCAGGTCCTCCTCCACGGCAACGTGTTGCGGGCCGCGCTGGCCACCGGCACGGCGCTGCTCATCGTCGCCCGGGTGCCCGACTGGCTCTTCTACGCCTCCGCCCTCTCGGTCACCGCCGTGAACCGCTTCGTGCTCGCCGGGCTCTCGGCGGCCCTGCCACGCGTCGTCGACTCCCCCGACCGTCTGGTCATGGCCAACTCCCTCTCCCCGACCGCCGGCACCCTCGCGGCAACGGCGGGAGGCGGCCTCGCCTTCGCCGTGCGCCTGGCCGCTCCCCGGGGCGGCGGGGCCGACGCCTGGGTCGTCCTCCTGGGCGCGGTGCTCTACCTGTGCGCCGGCCTCGCCTCCCTGCGCATTCCCGTCGGGCTGCTGGGCCCTGACGCCTCGGTACCCCGCACCCGGGTGCGTACGGCACTGACGGTCACGACGCGGGGCCTGGTTGAGGGGCTGCGCCATCTGGCGGAGCGCCGCACCGCCGCCCGGGCGCTGGCCGCGATGACGCTGATGCGCTTCTGCTACGGCGCGCTGACGGTCACTCTGCTGATGCTCTGCCGGTACGCCTGGGCCGACGACGACGCGGAGGGCCTGAGGTTGCTGGGCTACGCCGTGGCCGCGTCGGGGGCGGGGTTCTTCGCGGCGGCCCTGGTCACCCCCTGGGCGGTCGAGCGGTGGGGGCGGCTGGGCTGGATGGCGGTCTGCGCGGCGAGCGCGGCGGTACTCGAACCCACCCTCGGGCTGCCCTTCGAGCCCGAGCCCATGCTGGCCGGCGCCTTCGTCCTGGGACTGACGACCCAGGGCGCCAAGATCGCCACGGACACCGTGGTGCAGGCGTCAGTGGACGATGCCTTCCGGGGGAGGGTCTTCTCGCTCTACGACGTGCTGTTCAACGTCGCCTTCGTGAGCGCCGCGGCGGTGTCCGCCCTGATGCTTCCGCCGGACGGACGGTCGGTGGGGCTGGTGGTAACGGTGGCCGTTATCTACGCAGCAATTACTGCTGCTATGGCCTGTTTTCGCCGCCGATAAGTGTTACATCAAGGCCACAGGGCGGCCATGAGCTGCAGAAATGTCATGGACACCGGATACGTTACGGGCTGCATTTCACGACCGGATCTCGCTCAGTCCGAAGGGTTTCCCGTGACCACTCCGCCGCCCAACCAGAACCCGTACGCCCCCCAGGGCGGCAACCCGTGGGGCCAGCAGCCGCCCGCACCCGGCCAGCAGCCCGGCCCTTACGGTCAGCAGCCGCCGGCGGCTCCCTACGGCCAGCAGCCCGCCTCGCCGTACGGCCAGCCCGGCGGCTGGCAGCAGGCACCCGTGCCGCCGCCCGCCCCGCGTCGCTCCGTGAAGAAGATCCTCCGGAACATCGTGCTGCCGATCCTGGGTCTCATAGTGGCGGGCGGGGCCTGGCTGTTCGGCAAGGGGGACGACACCACCAAGCTGGCGGTGGGCGACTGCCTGCAGAACACCGGCACCTCCACCAAGCCGTCGATCGAGAAGCTGGACTGCACCGACGCCAAGGCCACGCACAAGGTGCTGAAGAAGGTGGACGGCTCGACCCTTGCGCAGCTGGCATGCACCAACGTCGACGGCACCATTGCGGCGCTCACGTGGAAGGAGCGCTCGGACAGCTTCACGCTCTGCCTGGGCAGCAGCAAGAAGTAGCGAGCGCGACAGACCGGACGTGCCGAGGGCGGTGTTTCACGTGAAACACCGCCCTTCGCCATATCCACCCTCCGGTGATGTTTCACGTGAAACATCACCGTGGTCCCTCAGCCCTGCTGCTGGGCCCACCACTCCTTGAGCACGGCAACGGCGGCGTCCCGCTCCATCGGGCCGTGCTCCAGCCGCATCTCCAGCATGTGCTTGTACGCCTTGCCGATCTGCGGGCCGGGGCGGAGACCCAGGATTTCCATGATCTCGTTGCCGTCCAGGTCGGGCCGGATGGAGTCGAGCTCCTCCTGCTCCTGCAGGCGGGCGATGCGCTCCTCAAGCCCGTCATAGGCCCGGGAGAGCGCATTGGCCTTGCGCTTGTTCCGCGTCGTGCAGTCGGAGCGCGTGAGCTTGTGCAGCCGGTCCAGCAGCGGGCCGGCATCGCGCACGTAGCGGCGCACGGCCGAGTCGGTCCACTCGCCGGTGCCGTAGCCGTGGAAGCGCAGGTGCAGCTCGACCAGCTTCGAGACGTCCTTGACCAGGTCGTTCGAGTACTTGAGCTTGGTCATCCGAGCCTTGGTCATCTTTGCGCCCACCACCTCGTGGTGGTGGAAGGAGACCCGGCCGTCCTTCTCGAAGCGGCGTGTCTTCGGCTTGCCGATGTCGTGCAGGAGGGCGGCCAGCCGCAGCACGAGGTCGGGTCCGTTCTCCTCCAGGTCGATGGCCTGCTCAAGAACGATCAGCGTGTGCTCGTAGACGTCCTTGTGGCGGTGGTGCTCGTCGCGCTCCAGGCGCAGCGCCGGCAGCTCCGGGAGGACCAGCTTGGCGAGCCCGGTGTCGACCAGAAGCTTGAGCCCCTCACGGGGGTGGTCGGAGAGGACCAGCTTGTTCAGCTCGTCGCGGACCCGCTCGGCCGAGACGATCTCCAGGCGATCGGCCATCTCGGTCATGGCGGTGACCACCTCGGGCGCCACCTCGAAGTCCAGCTGCGCGGCGAAGCGTGCGGCTCGCATCATGCGCAGCGGGTCGTCGGAGAAGGACTCCTCAGGGGTGCCCGGGGTGCGCAGAACGCGGGCGGCCAGGTCCTCCAGGCCGTTGTGGGGGTCGACGAACTCCTTCTCCGGCAGCAGGACGGCCATGGCGTTGACGGTGAAGTCGCGGCGGACCAGATCTTGCTCGATGGAGTCGCCGTAGGAGACCTCCGGCTTGCGGGAGGTCCGGTCGTACGCTTCCGACCTGTATGTCGTGACCTCGATGTCGAAGTCGGATTTGCGGCATCCCACGGTCCCGAAGGCGATGCCGACCTCCCAGACGGCGTCCGCCCACGGACGCACGATCTTCAGCACGTCCTCCGGACGGGCGTCCGTGGTGAAGTCCAGATCGTTGCCGAGCCGGCCGAGCAGCGCGTCCCGCACCGACCCGCCGACCAGAGCAAGCGTGAAGCCTGCGTCCTTGAATCGGCGAGCGAGATCGTCGGCTACGGGGGACACCCGCAGGAGCTCGCTCACGGCACGGCGCTGCACCTGGGTGAGCTCGTTCGTCGACGGCGGGGTGTGGCTGTCATTGTTGGCGTTCGGCACAACAGAAGAGGGTACGTGTCCGCGCGGGCCCGGGCCTCCTCGTTATCGGGCGCTTCGCGACAGCTCTCACAAAGCAGGCGCAGCCCGGACAACGGAGCCGACGGCGATCTTGTAGTGCGGTCCGCAGCACTTCGTCACAGCGGGCCTCGTTACCATTCGTGGACGCACCATCCGACGACCACTGACGACGACGAGGGACGGGCGAGCGCGTGGCCGAGGCGGCAGAGGTCCAGGGGGCCTTCGAGGGGACAGTGCCCGCTCCTGCCTGCCGGTGGTTCCGGCACGTCGCAGTGCTCCTCGCCGGGGTGCTGGTGTTCATGGGTCTGGTCCAGGTGCCGACGGCCCCCGCCGCTCACGCCGACTCGGCCGGCCCCCGCACGGCCGACGTCTCCATCGACACGGTGACGCCCGTCGCGCCCAAGCAGGACGACACCCTGACCGTCTCGGGCACGGTCACCAACAACGGGAAGTCGACGATCACCGGCGCCCATGTGGGCCTGCGGGTCGGTCCGCAGATCACCACGCGCAGTGACATCGACGACCTCGGCGACCGGACGGCCTTCTCCCCGGGCACCGACGGCTCCGAGGTGGGCGGCAACCACGCACAGAAGCTCGACCCGATGGCCCCCGGCGTCCGTCGTGATTTCACGCTGACGGTCCCGGTCAAGGACCTCTCCCTGGGCAAGGACGGCGTCTATCAGCTCGGCGTCACGCTCTCCGGTCAGTCCGGCGGCCAGTCGTACGAGCAGGTGCTGGGAATCCGGCGGACGCTGCTGCCCTGGCAGCCGTCCGCGGTCGAGGGCAAGAAGACGCAGCTGACGTTCCTGTGGCCGCTGGTGTCCGCCACGCACCTCACCGCCCGCACCGAGTCGAACCAGCAGCAGACGCCGATCTTCCCCAACGACGCCCTGGCGGCGGAGCTGGCCCCGGGCGGCCGGCTGCAGCAGCTGGTGACGCTGGGCAAGGGGCTGCCGGTCACCTGGGTGATCGACCCGGACCTGCTGGCCACGGTCGAGGCGATGACGAAGAGCTACAGCATCGCCGGGCCGAACGAGCAGACCACCCCCGGCAAGGGCCAGGCGGTCGCCAAGCAGTGGCTCAACCAGCTCCAGGAGGCCGTCACCGGCCGCCAAGTGGTGGCGCTGCCCTTCGGTGACCCCGACCTCGCCTCGCTGGCCCACCGGGGCAAGGACGTCTCCGGTGCCCTCAGCCACCTCCAGTCCTCCACCGAGCTCGCCGCGACCACCGTGGACACGATCCTCGGTGTGAAGCCGCGCACGGACTTCGCCTGGCCGGTGGACGGCGCCGTCGACACCTCGATCGTGGATGTGGCCACGTCCGCCGGGGCCCACAACGTCATCGCCCGCAGCGACAGCCTCCGCGAGCCCGGAGGCTCCCCCTACGCCCCGACGGCGGCCCGGCAGATCGGCGGCGGCAACACGGCCGTCGTCGCGGACGCCCGGCTGTCGACCGCCTTCCAGGGCGAAACGGTCCGGGGCGACGACTCCTCGCTCGCCGTGCAGCGGTTCCTCGCCCAGAGCCTCATGGTGACCAAGCAGGCTCCCGAGAACGAGCGCAGCATCGTCGTCGCCCCGCAGCGCATGCCCACGTCGAGCCAGGCCCAGGCCATGGCGACGGCTCTGCGGGCGCTGTCGGACGGCCGCTGGACCCAGCCCCTCGACCTCGGCGACGCGGCCAGGGCACAGCCCGACCCGGCTGCCAACCAGCAGGTGCCCGGCCCCGGCGCGTACCCGGACTCCCTGCGCTCGCAGGAGCTGACCACCGAGGCGTTCCAGGCCATCCAGCGGACCCAGAGCAGCCTGGACGCCTTCAAGGTCATCCTGACCGCGCAGGACCGGGTCGTGACGCCTTTCGGCAGCGCGATCATGCGAGAGATGTCGACCTCGTGGCGCGGCAACCCCAAGGGGGCCGCGGCCTTCCGGGACGCCGTGCAGTCCTACCTGGACCAGCTGACCCGCCAGGTGCACCTGATCAAGAAGTCGGACGCGACGCTCTCCGGCCGCAGTGCGACGATCCCCGTGACGGTGCAGAACGGCCTGCTGCAGGGAGTGCAGGGCCTGCGGCTCGTCCTCACCTCCAGCCAGCCGAACCGTCTGAAGATCGACGCCTCGCAGCCGGTCGAGGTGGCGGGCGGCCGACAGCAGTCCGTGAAGTTCGAGACCCGCGCCAACGCCAACGGTCCGGTGCAGGTGACGGCCCAGCTCTATGCGGACGACGGCCAGCCCTACGGCGAGTCGATGACCTTCACTGTGCATGTCACGTCCATCACCCCTATGGTGCTCCTGGTCATCGCCGGTGGTGTCCTCCTCCTCGTCCTCGCAGGTCTGCGCATCTACATCCAGCGGAAGCGGGCAGCAGCCCGTAAAGCCGCAGGTGGCGGACCTGACGACGAAGACGGGGGAGACTCGGGCGACGACGGTGGGCCGGACGACGGCCGACCCGAGCAGCCGGGTGATCCGGCCGCGGAAACCGGAGCGCGGAACGGTGACCCGTCCGGCTCAGGTGAGAAAGTGGAACGTTGACGTGTTGTGGGGCCGGCAGGCCGCGGACGATGAGGTGGGGTAGCGATGAGCGCGCCGTACGACGGTGACCGCGGTCAGGGCGCGGGCGGTGAACAGCGGGGTCAGTACCCGGCGAACCCGCCCGTGCCCGACCCGGCGCACCAGGGCCCGTACCCCCGGGACCCCTACCTCCGTGATGCCTACGCGTCCGATCCCTACGCCGCGCACGACCCGTCCGCGCAGAATCCGGTGACCGACGCGCTCTACGACCGCGCCACGCCTCCGCCGCCGCCCGGCGCCTACCAGCAGCCGCCTGCGCCCCCGGTCGCCTCCGATCCGCGGATGTGGGCACAGCCCCAGGCGCCGCAGGCGCCGGGCCAGCAGCCCTACCCGCCGCAGCAGCCGCAGACACCGCAGCACCAGGCCCACGGCCGCCCGTACGGCGACAACGACGCCACGCAGCTCATGGGCGTGAACGACGTCATGGGCGGACCGACGGTCCCCGCACCGGGCGAGCAGCCCCAGCGGGACGCCTTCGCGCACCTTTTCCGCGACCAGCAGCAGCCGTACGAGCCCCAGCGCCCGTCGGACCGGCAGTTCCCGCCGCCGGGCCCGTACGTGCCGCCGCCCGTCCAGCCACCGGCGACCGAGCCCGCGACGGAGCCGGAGGCAGCCGTCCCCGAGACCCCGGCGCCCGCCGCGGCGAAGGGCGGCAAGGCGGCAGGCATCCTGAAGTCCAGTGCGCTCATGGCCGCGGGCACGATGGTCTCCCGCATCCTGGGCTTCGGGCGCAACCTCGTCATGGCGGCCGCGATCGGCGTCGGCACGCTCAACGACGGTTACCAGGTCGCCAACACCCTGCCGACGATGATCTACATCCTGGTCGGCGGCGGTGCCCTCAACGCCGTCTTCATCCCGCAGCTGGTGCGCGCGATGAAGAACGACGACGACGGCGGCGAGGCATACGCCAACCGGCTCCTCACCCTCGTTGTGGTGCTCCTCGCGGGCGTGACCACCGTCTGTGTGCTCGGCGCGCCGCTCTTCATCCAGATGATGTCGCCGACCATCGCCGCCGATCCCGCGCGGATGGACGTGGCGGTCGCCTTCGCGCACTACTGCCTGCCCACCATGTTCTTCATGGGCGTGCACGTCGTCCTCGGCCAGATCCTCAACGCGCGCGGCAGGTTCGGCGCGATGATGTGGACCCCGGTCCTCAACAACATCATCATCATCGCCACGTTCGGCGCCTTCATCTGGGCCTTCGGCCCCGCGTCGCAGAGCCACGTCAGCTCTGCCACCATCACGCCCGAGGGCGTCCGGCTGCTCGGCATCGGCACGCTGCTGGGACTGGTCGTACAGGCCCTGTCGATGCTGCCCTACCTGCGGGACGCCGGCTTCCGGATCCGGCCGCGCTTCGACTGGCGCGGCCAGGGCCTCGGCAAGGCCGCCGGGCTCGCGAAGTGGACGTTCTTCTTCGTCCTGGCCAACCAGCTCGGCCTGGTCGTCGTCACCCAGCTCGCCACCAAGGCGGGCGCGCTCGCCGAGAAGGCGGGTTACGAGGGCACCGGCTTCGCCGCCTACCAGTACGCACTCCAGCTCTGGCAGATGCCGCAGGCCATCATCACCGTCTCGGTCATGACCGCCGTCCTGCCCCGCATCTCGCGCGCCGCCCACGACGGCGACGTCTCGGCCGTGCGGGACGACCTCTCCCACGGTCTGCGCACCTCGGCCGTCGCCATCGTGCCGTGCGCCTTCATCTTCGTGGCGCTCGGCGTTCCGATGACCACGCTGATGTTCGGCAGCGGATCGGGGGAAGCGGCCGCCACCAACATGGGCTTCATCCTCATGGCCTTCGGCCTGGGCCTGATTCCGTACTCCGCGCAGTACGTCATCCTCCGTGGCTTCTACGCCTACGAGGACACCCGCACCCCCTTCTACAACACGGTGATCGTCGCCGCCGTCAACGCGGGCGTCTCGGCCCTGAGCTTCTTCATCCTGCCCTCCCGCTGGGCCGTGGCCGGCATGGCCGCCGCGTACGGCCTGGGCTACGCGGTCGGCGTGGGCGTCGCCTGGCGTCGTCTCAAGGCCCGGCTGGGCGGTGACCTGGACGGCTCGCGCGTCATCCGCACCTACACCCGTCTCACCGGTGCGTGCATCCCCGCCGCCCTCGCCGCCGGCGCCGTCGCTTACGGAATCGGTCAGGTTCTGGGCAGCGGCATCGCCGGATCGCTCGCTGCGCTTGTCGGTGGCGGACTCGTCCTGATCGCTGTCTTCTACATCGCGGCGAAGCGGATGCGGATCGAGGAGCTGACCGCCATGGTCGGTATGGTCCGCGGTCGGCTCGGTCGCTGACCGGAGCACAACCTTCGCCCGCTGCCGCGTGTCGTGCATAGCGCCGGACTGTGGGCACAATTGTCTTGGCTGTGGACAGTGCGCAACGGATGGGGAGGCAGGGACGACGGTGGCGGAACGGAGCACGGCTGCCGTCGACGTGGCCGACAACAGCGGCGAGCAGCCACTGACCGCCGCGGCGGACAAGGCCACGACCGACGGGGCGGCGGCCGGTAAAAGGGTCAGCACGCACAAGAACACCGAGCGCGCGGGAAGCGAAAGCACCGCGCGCGACGCACACCCGCCCGAGTTGCACAGCGGCCACAAGCTCGCCAGAAGGTACCGCCTGGAGGAGTGCGTCACCCGTCTGGAGGGATTCAGCAGCTGGCGCGCCGTCGACGAGAAGCTGCGGCGCGCGGTCGGCGTCCACCTGCTCCCCGCCGACCACCCCCGGGCCCGTCAGGTCCTCGCCGCCGCCCGCTCCGCCGCCCTCCTGGGTGACCCGCGCTTCGTTCAGGTCCTCGACGCCGTCGAGGAGAACGAGCTCGTCTACGTCGTCCACGAGTGGCTGCCCGACGCCACCGAGCTGACGCCGGTCCTGGCCTCCGGCCCGCTGGAGCCCCACGAGGCGTACCAGCTCGTCAGCCAGGTCTCCCAGGCCATGGCCGCGGCCCACCGGGAGGGCCTGGCGCACCTCCGCCTCAACCCCGGATCCGTCCTGCGCACCGGGACCGGTCAGTACCGCATTCGTGGTCTCGCCGTGATGGCCGCGCTCCGCGGCATCACCTCCGAACACCCCCAGCGGACCGACACCGAGGCCATCGGTGCGCTCCTGTACGCCGCGCTCACCCAGCGCTGGCCGTACGACAGCAACGCCCACGGCCTCTCCGGCCTCCCGAAGGGCGTCGGGCTCATCGCTCCCGACCAGGTCCGCGCCGGAGTGCACCGGGGCCTCTCCGAGCTCGCCATGCGCGCCCTCGTCAACGACGGGGCCACCGCCTCGCGGCAGGAGCAGCCCTGCACCACGCCGGAGGAGCTGGCGAAGGCCGTCGCCGCGATGCCGCGCATCAGGCCACCGGAGCCGGACTTCACGACCCCGCCGCCCTATCCGCGGCCCCCGGGCGTCCGCAACGGCGGCCCGGTGCCCCCGCCCGTGGTGCCGCCGCCCCCACTGCAGAGCCGCACCGGTCGCGCCCTGAAGTGGAGCGTCTCGGCCCTGCTCATCGCGGCGCTGGGCCTGGGCAGCTGGCAGCTCGCGGACACGCTCCTGAAGGACGGCGAGAAGGACACCCCGCGTTCGCAGTCCTCGGGGGACGACAATGCGCTGAGGCCCACGAACAAGCCGATCCGCATCATCAACGGAGCCGAGTACTCGCCTGACGGAAATCCCCAGGACAAGGACCCCGTCAGCAACACGTACGACGGCATCGCCGCATCTCACTGGCGCACGCGGTCCTTCACCGACGGGCCGGTGATCACCAAGTACAAGAGCGGCATCGGGATCGTCTACGACCTGGGGACGAATCAAAAGGTCAGTGCTGCCACGCTGGACCTTCGGTACGGCGGCGACCGCACCAGCGCCACGCTCTACGCTGCCGACTCGCTCAGGCCCAAGGGGTCGCCGTCGAGCATGCGGAAGCTGGCGGAAGGCAGCACGTCCGAGAAAACGCTGAAGCTCTCCGTCGCCAAGCCGACGGAGGCGCGATATGTCCTTGTGTGGATCACTGCGATGCCCTACTCGCCGCACGACAACGAAACGTACAGCGGGGACGGGTACAAGCAGGCCATCAAAGAAGTGAAGATCACCGGCTGACCGAGGGCGCGTCGCTCAGGGGGAGGGCTCGACGTTGGACGACGTCACGCATGCCGGCACTGGCGATGCCGAGCTCCTCGCCCTGCACATCAAGGGCGACCCCGACGCCTTCGGCGAGATAGTGCGGCGCCACCGCGACCGGCTGTGGGCGGTGGCGCTGCGCACCCTCGGGGACCGGGAAGAGGCCGCGGACGCCGTGCAGGACGCCCTGGTCTCCGCCTACCGGGCCGCCCACACCTTCCGCGGTCAGTCCGCCGTCACCACCTGGCTGCACCGCATCACGGTCAACGCCTGTCTGGACCGGGCCCGCAAGGCCGCCTCCCGCCGAACGGCACCGCTCGCCGAGACCGAGCGGCTTGAGCAACTCCTCGAACCCCACGAAGCCGCCGACGCCCCCGCCGAGCGCGGCGACCTCCACCGGGAGCTGATTCAGGCGCTGGCAAAGCTGCCGCCGGACCAGCGGGCCGCTCTGGTCCTCGTCGACATGCAGGGCTATCCGGTCGCCGAGGCAGCCGCCGTGCTGGACGTGCCGACCGGCACTGTGAAGAGCAGATGCGCCCGGGGGCGGGCCCGGCTGTTGCCGATGCTCACCCATCTGCGCCCGGATCGCAGGGGTAGCCCCCCTCTTGACAGGGAAAGGAACCGGTCGCAGGGGACGTCCGTCCCACCACCGGCAGGACAGAGCGATGCAGATCCAGTGAAGGGCGGAGGTGGGCGAGCGTGACTTCGAGGACCGGCACGGATGGACACCCGGAGGTCGCGGAGATCTCCGCACTGACCGAAGGTGTCCTCTCCCCTGCGCGGACGGCGGACGTCCGTGAGCACCTCGCGGACTGCGAGCTGTGCGAGGACGTACGGAGCTCGCTGGACGAGATCCGCGGAATGCTGGGCACGCTGCCCGGGCCCGTACGCATGCCGGCCGACGTTGCGGGACGCATCGACGCCGCCCTGGCGGCAGAGGCCCTGCTCGACGCAACGGCGCCGGAGACCACCGCCGATGTTTCACGTGAAACGGCGCCGCAGGAATCCACCGCACGAGTCGCGGCACCGTCCGCCCGCGCCGCTGTTTCACGTGAAACCGCACCTCGCGCGACCCCCGGTCGCCCCGCAGGGCGCCCCCGCGCCACCACCGGCCCGGGCAAGCAGGCGCCCCTGGCCGCCGGCCCGCGTCCTCGGCCCGGTCGAACACGCCGCTGGCCCCGGGCGCTGCTCGGCACCGCCTGTGCGGCCGCCGTCATCGGTGTGGGCGGCTTCTTCCTGCAGCAGAGCGGAGACGACGACCCCAGCGCCGGCTCACCCGCACCGGGCAGCAGTCAGTCGGCTCCGTCCACCCTTGCCGTCGGCGACCTCGGAGCACATGTACGGGATCTCCTGCGGTCCTCCAAGGGTGCCGAATCCCGCGGCATGAGTGCCCAGAGCTCGCCGGAGACGACATTGCGTGGCTCCGGTGTGATCGCCCCGGGCTGCGTCCTGGAGGGCATCGGACGAACGGAGCAGGCCCTGGCCACCCGCCAGGAGAAGTACCAGGGCGAGGACGCCTACCTCGTGGTCCTTCCGCATCCCACCGACGCCTCGCTCGTTGACGCCTATATGGTCGCGGCCGCGTGCGACACGACCTCGCCTTCGGCGCCGGGAAAGGTGCTGATGAACAAGAGTTTCTCGCGCGACTGACCCTTGCCCCGTACGTGCTGTCGTCCCGGCCGGGAATGCTCGCCCCGTAGGATCCGTTGGGTGGGGTGAGACCCAGCAAGGACCAAACAGCTGTCGGCAGAGACAAGGAAGACACCCGTGAGCGACGTCCGCAACGTGATCATCATCGGCTCCGGGCCCGCGGGCTACACGGCCGCGCTCTACACCGCCCGTGCCTCCCTGAAGCCGCTGGTTTTCGAGGGCGCCGTCACCGCCGGTGGTGCGCTGATGAACACCACCGATGTGGAGAACTTCCCCGGGTTCCGTGAGGGCATCATGGGCCCCGACCTGATGGACAACATGCGGGCCCAGGCCGAGCGCTTCGGCGCCGAGCTGATCCCTGACGACATCATCGCCGTCGACCTGAGCGACGAGATCAAGACCGTCACGGACTCCGCCGGCACCGTCCACCGCGCCAAGGCAGTGATCGTCACCACCGGCTCGCAGCACCGCAAGCTGGGCCTGCCCCGCGAGGACGAGCTGTCCGGCCGTGGTGTGTCCTGGTGCGCCACCTGCGACGGATTCTTCTTCAAGGACCAGGACATCGCCGTCATCGGTGGTGGCGACACCGCGATGGAGGAGGCCACCTTCCTCTCGCGCTTCGCCAAGTCCGTCACCGTGGTCCACCGCCGCGACACCCTGCGCGCCAGCAAGGCGATGCAGGAGCGCGCCTTCGCCGACCCGAAGATCTCCTTCATCTGGGACAGCGAGGTCGCCGAGATCCACGGCGAGAACAAGCTCTCCGGCCTGACCCTGCGCAACCTCAAGACCGGTGAGTCCTCCGAGCTTCCGGTGACCGGTCTGTTCATCGCCATCGGCCACGACCCGCGCACCGAGCTGTTCAAGGGCCAGCTGGAGCTCGACGACGAGGGCTACCTGAAGGTCGACGCCCCCTCGACCCGCACCAACCTCACCGGTGTGTTCGCCGCCGGTGACGTCGTGGACCACACCTACCGCCAGGCGATCACCGCCGCCGGTACGGGTTGCTCCGCCGCGCTCGACGCCGAGCGCTACCTCGCCGCGCTCTCCGATGGCGAGAGCGTCCGGGAGCCCGAGAAGACCCCCTGACCCACCCCACCCCCTCCCCACGCAGAGCAGATTCAAGGAGACCTCAGTGGCTCTCAAGACCGTGACCGACGCGTCCTTCGACGAGGACGTCCTCAAGAGCGACAAGCCCGTCCTGGTGGACTTCTGGGCCGAGTGGTGCGGCCCGTGCCGCCAGATCGCTCCTTCGCTTGAGGCGATCGCCGCCGAGCACGGCGACAAGATCGAGATCGTCAAGCTGAACATCGACCAGAACCCGACCACTGCCGCCAAGTACGGCGTGATGTCGATTCCGACGCTCAACGTCTACAAGGGCGGCGAGGTCGTGCAGACCATCGTCGGCGCCAAGCCCAAGGCCGCCCTGGAGCGCGAGCTCACGGACTTCATCCACGCCTGAGCGGACTCGAAAAAGGCGCGCTGTTTCACGTGAAACAGCGCGCCTTTTTCATGCCCTACAACGGCCGGAGCGCGGGCTCCTTCTGCACCGCCCCCAGCAGCCGGTCGAGAGCCAGCTCGACGTCCTCCTTCCAGGAGAGCGCCGTACGCAGCTCCAGCCGCATCCGTGGATAGCGCGGGTGCGGCCGCACGGTCTTGAAGCCGACGGCCAGGAGATGGTCGGCCGGCAGTACACACGCCGGCTCCTTCCAGCGGGCGTCCCCGAACGCCTCGATCGCCTTGAACCCTCGACGCAGCACATCCTTGGCCACGGTCTGTACCATCACCCGGCCCAGCCCCTGCCCCTGATAGGAGGGCGTCAGCCAGGCGGTCATCAGCTGCACCGCGTCCGCAGCGACCGGGCTGGTGGGAAACGCGGTGGAGCGGGGCACATAGGCGGGAGGCGCGTAGAGCACGAAGCCGACCGGTGCCTCGTCGACGTAGACCACCCGGCCGCAGGAACCCCACTCCAGGAGCACGGCGGAGAGCCAGGCTTCCTTCTCCAGCTCCGGGCGGCCCGCTCTCAGCGCGGCTTCGCCGCTGACGGGGTCCAGCTCCCAGAAGACGCAGGAGCGGCAGCGCTTGGGGAGGTCCGGGAGGTTGTCCAGCGTGAGCGGTACGAGCCGACGCCCCATGCAGCCAGTTCCTCACTTCCGTCGCGTGCCACGCTCCGGGCGGCGTTCAGCGCGCCGAACTCCTTGAGAAGACTGCCGACGAATCCGCCGACTGCTCCCAGGCTCAGGCCCGCGGCCACCAGTCCGGTCCGGCTCACCGTTCGCATGGCCCCGCCCCTCCGTGAACCGAGTCCAACGTGGATGTGCCATACCTCAACGCATCGTATCGGCCGGTGGATCAGGCGGATAGCGCGACAAGGCAAAGGGCGGGTTGTGTCCACGCAAGGTTCCACGTGAAACACGACCCGCCCCGGGCGATGCCGTCACTGCTCTACTGCGCGGTGTCCTCGTCGCCGGAGAGCTTCTGCTCCAGCACGCGCCCCTCGCCGGGAGCCAGCGTGCTCAGGATCCGCTCCAGATCGTCCATCGAGGCGAACTCGACGACGATCTTCCCCTTCTTCTGCCCCAGGTCCACCTTCACCCGGGTCTCGAAGCGGTCCGACAGCCGCGAGGCCAGATCCGTCAGCGCGGGGGAGACACGGGCGCCGGCCCGCGGGCCCTTGGACTTGCCCGAGCTCTTGGTCCGCGACCCCATGAGGGTCACGATCTCCTCCACCGACCGGACCGAGAGCCCCTCGGCCACGATCCGCTTGGCGAGCCGCTCCTGCTCCTCGGCATCGTCCACGGAGAGCAGGGCCCGGGCATGGCCGGCGGAGAGCACCCCGGCAGCCACCCGCGTCTGGACCGTCGGCGACAGCTTCAGCAGCCGCAGCGTGTTGGAGACCTGCGGACGCGAGCGCCCGATGCGGTCCGCCAGCTGGTCATGGGTGCAGTTGAAGTCCTTGAGCAGCTGGTCGTAGGCGGCTGCTTCTTCCAGAGGATTCAGCTGGGCCCGGTGCAGGTTCTCCAGCAGCGCGTCCAGCAGAAGCTTCTCGTCGTCGGTCGCCCGGATGATCGCGGGGATCCGCTCCAGCCCGGCCTCCCGGCAGGCCCGCCAGCGGCGCTCACCCATGATGAGCTCATAGCGGTCCGACGTCAGGCGGCGCACCACGACGGGCTGCAGCAGTCCCACCTCGCGGATGGAGGCGACCAGTTCGGCGTGTGCGTCATCGTCGAACACCACCCGCGGCTGCCGCGGGTTGGGCGTGATGGAGTCCAGCGGCAGCTCGGCGAAGTGCGCCCCTGCCACCTCCTGCAGGGCCGCATCGCGGGCCGCCCCCGCGGCTGCTTCCGTTTCACGTGAAACGGAAGCAGCGTTCTCGGCCTCGCCCAACCGCGTGAGAGTGGCCTCGTTCACGGGCAGCGTGGTCACCGTTCCGGTGGCCGGTCCCCGGTCGGCCGTCAGCACCGGCACCGCGGTGGGGGACGTCGTACCGGGCCCGACCGCCGGTCCGCTCTTCTCCGCCGCCTTCGGCGCCGGCGGGATCAGCGCACCGAGCCCCCGGCCCAGTCCTCTACGTCGCTCACTCACTGAAGCCCCTCCGACATACTGTGCTGGTCTTGCTGTTGCTGGCGGCCCACCGTGTGAGCCCTGGTGCCGTCGTAGTGGACACCGATCCCCCGCAGCGCGATCTCCCGGGCCGCCTCCAGGTAGGACAGCGCACCGCTGGAGCCCGGGTCATAGGTGAGAACCGTCTGGCCGTAGCTCGGCGCCTCGGAGATACGGACCGACCGCGGAATGCTGGTCCGCAGCACCTCCTGGCCGAAGTGGGTGCGCACCTCGTCGGCCACCTGGGAAGCGAGCCGCGTCCGGCCGTCGTACATCGTCAGCAGGATCGTCGACACATGGAGCTTGGGGTTGAGGTGCCCCCGCACCAGCTCGACGTTGCGCAGCAGCTGGCCCAGGCCCTCCAGCGCGTAGTACTCGCACTGGATGGGGATGAGCACCTCTGCGCCGGCGACCAGGGCGTTGACCGTCAGGAGGCCGAGCGACGGCGGGCAGTCGATGAGGATGTAGTCCAGCGGCTGCTCATATGCCTTGATCGCCCGGTCGAGCCGGCTCTCCCGGGCCACGAGCGAGACCAGCTCGATCTCGGCGCCGGCCAGGTCGATCGTGGCGGGGGCACAGAAGAGGCCCTCCACCTCCGTCACCGGCTGCACCACGTCCGAGAGCTGCTTGTTGTCGACGAGGACGTCGTAGATGGACGGCACGTCGGCGTGGTGGTCGATGCCCAGTGCCGTCGAGGCGTTGCCCTGGGGGTCGAGGTCGATGACCAGGACCCGGTTGCCGTGGAGCGCCAGAGAAGCCGCCAGGTTCACCGTGGTCGTGGTCTTACCGACCCCGCCCTTCTGGTTGGCGACGACCATGACCCGGGTCTGCTCCGGCCTGGGCATCGGGTGTGCCACCGTTCCACGTGAAACGGGAAGGCCCGCGGGCACGGGGGCGGGGACAGCCACTGGTTCGGAGTCAGCGGGGCGGGGGCCGGGGACCGGGTCGGTCATCGGCCCCGCAATATTGGCGTCGGACCGCAAGGATTCACTCTCCTCGACATCAGGCTCGCAATGCACAGAGCCTGCCATGCTTTCGGGGTCGTGAACCAGCGAGGCCCGTTCTCCTGTGGATGAATCCCGTGGGCCTGTGGATGAACCCACGTTCTCGACCGGTCGGCGGTCGCGCGGCGCGGCGGCCGCACGGCTGCGGCCGATGATTCCATGCAGCAGGGAGCGATGTTTCACGTGAAACACGATGCATGGCACGCCGCGCTACCGAGCCGCGACACTCCGTTATGGGTAGTTTTGCCAGCTTGTATGGAGCATTCGCCCCGGCGTCATCGCCGGCGGCGCGACCGTCCGGCCCTGGCGGCCTTCGCCCGCTTCGCCGCGAACCGCACGCCGCCGGGGCTCTCCCCGACCTCGACGCGCACCACGGTGGACAGCGGGTCGACCACGCCTTCACCGACCTGCAGCACGGAGGTCCGGACGACCCCCAGCTTGCTCAGGGCGGCGCGGGCGCTGTTGAGCTCCTCCTCCGCGGTGTCGCCCTTCAGGGCCAGCATCTCGCCGTAGGGGCGCAGCAGCGGCACGCCCCAGCCCGCGAGCCGGTCCAGCGGCGCCACGGCCCGGGCGGTGACCACATGCACCGGGTCGACCTTGCCGAGCATCTCCTCGGCGCGGCCCCGCACCACGGTGACGTGGTCCAGGCCGAGCAGCTCCACGACCTCCTGCAGGAAGGTCGTACGGCGCAGCAGCGGCTCCAGCAGGGTGATCTGCAGGTCGGGGCGGACGAGGGCCAGCGGGATGCCGGGCAGTCCGGCGCCCGAGCCCACATCGCACACCGAGACGCCGTCGGGCACGGCCTCGGAGAGCACCGCGCAGTTCAGCAGGTGCCGCTCCCACAGCCGGGGAACCTCACGGGGGCCGATCAGACCACGCTTCACACCCGCGTCGGCGAGCAGTTCCGCGTAGCGGACGGCCTCCGGAAAGCGGTCACCGAATACCGCCCGCGCCGCCGCGGGCGCCGGGGGGAGCTCCGCTGCCTCTTCCACGGGGAACCGTCCTTCCGTACAACGTTTGTGTGGATCTCCGGCGCCCTCTCTCGGTACCGGAGTCTGAATATCAGGCTGACAAGGATCGGCCCCGCCTGCGAGCAGACGGGGCCGTACACACCTGGACGTGGGACAGGTCAGGCGGGGAGGACGACCACGCGGCGCTGCGGCTCCTCGCCCTCCGACTCGCTGCGCAGGCCGGCGGCGGCCACCGCGTCGTGGACGACCTTGCGCTCGAAGGGGGTCATCGGGTCCAGCTTGACGGGCTCGCCGGTGCTCTTGGCCTCCTGGGCGGCCTTGGCGCCCAGGCCCGCGAGCTCCTCGCGCTTGCGGGCCCGGAAGCCCGCGATGTCCAGCATCAGACGGCTGCGGTCGCCGGTCTCCCGGTTCACCGCGAGGCGGGTCAGCTCCTGGAGGGCCTCCAGGACCTCACCGTCGCGGCCCACCAGCTTCTGCAAGTCGCGGCTGGTGGAGTCGCTGATGATCGACACGGAGGCGCGGTCGGCCTCGACGTCCATGTCGATGTCGCCGTCGAGGTCGGCGATGTCCAGCAGCCCCTCAAGGTAGTCGGCCGCGATCTCGCCCTCCTGCTCCAGGCGGGACAGCGTGTCGGTGCCCTCGGCGGCGGTCTGGGGCTGCGTGTCCGTCACGGTGGACTCCTTCATTACTTCTTCGATGGGTGCTTGGGCCGCTGCGGGCCGCCCTTGCGCTGTCCGGACTTGGCGCTGCGGGAGGAGCCGGCCTGCTTGCCCTTGGCAGCACCGGTCTGCTCGTCCTGCTGCTTCTCCAGCGTGGTCTTCTTCGCCGTGCCGGTGCCGGCCTGAGGCTGGCCCGTGCCCGCGAGCTGACGCTTGGCCTTCGGCTGGCGCTTCGGCTGCTGGCGGGCCGCACGGGCGGCCTCGGCGACCTTCCGGGCCTCGGCCTCGGCCGGGTCCTCCTTCAGCTTGCCCTTGGCCCGCAGGCGCTCCTGGCGCTGCTGGAAGGCGAGGCTGCCGGGGGTGGGGTTACGGCGGATGACGAACATCTGCTGGCCCAGGGTCCACACGTTGGTGGTCAGCCAGTAGACGAGGACACCGACCGGGAAGTTGATGCCGAAGACGGCGAACATGATCGGGAAGACGTACATCAGCATCTTCTGCTGCTGCATGAACGGCGTCTTCACCGTGAGGTCGACGTTCTTCGTCATCAGCTGGCGCTGCGTGTAGAACTGCGACAGCGACATCAGGACGATCATGATGACCGTGACGACGCGGACGTCGGTCAGCGTGGCGCCGAGCGATTCGACCTTGCTCGCGCTGTCCATGAACTTGGACGCGATCGGAGCGCCGAAGATGTGCGCCTTACGGGCGCTGTCGACCAGGGACTGGTCCAGCACGCCGACCTCGTGGCCGCCGGCGATCTTGTTCAGCACCTGGTAGAGCGAGATGAAGAACGGCGACTGGGCCAGAATCGGGAGGCAGCTCGAGAGCGGGTTGGTGCCCGACTCCTTGTAGAGCTTCATCATCTCTTCGGACTGGCGCTGCTTGTCGCTCTTGTAGCGCTCCTGGATCGCCTTCATCTTCGGCTGGAGCGCCTGCATGTTCCGCGTGGCCTTGATCTGCTTCACGAAGAGCGGGATCAGGCAGATACGGATCAGCACCACCAGCGAGACGATGGACAGACCCCACGCCGCGCCACTGTCCTTGTTGAAGATCAGGCTGAAGAACGAGTGGAACTGGACGATGATCCAGGAAACGGCGTAGTAGAGAGGATTCAGGATCGTGTCCACGAATCAGGCTCCTTGGGCGTTGGGCTGAGTCTCGGGCTGCGCGGCGGTCCCCGCGGTGGGGTTTCCGCCCATGCGGCTCCTCAGCCGCTGGTGCCAGACCGGACGCTTCCGGGGAGGGACGTGGTCGACGCCACCGAGCGACCACGGGTTGCAGCGCAGGATGCGCCAGGCCGTCAGCACCGTTCCTTTGACCGCGCCGTGCACATCAATGGCCGTGTACCCGTAGTGCGAGCACGACGGGTAGTACTTGCAGACCGGCCCCAGCAGCGGGCTGATGGTCCACTGATAGAGCTTGATCAACCACAGCAGCGGGTACTTCACTGTGCGCTCCCTCCCGGGTGACCGGGGCTCCGGGGGTCACCCCCCGGGGGATTGCTTCGCGGCGCCCCTCCCAGCAGCCGCTGCAGCGCGGTGTCGAGATCACGGGCCACCTGCTCGTGGTCCGCCTCGCCCGCGCCCGGCAGGGCCCGCACCACCACCAGGCTACCGGCGGGCAGCAGATCCAGCCGGTCACGCATGAGGTGGCGCAGTCGCCGCTTGACGCGATTGCGGACGACGGCACCGCCGACGGCCTTGCTCACGACGAAACCCGCACGCACCGGAGGGGCGATTCCCCCAGGTGTGTGCGGGTCCGTGTTACCGCTGCGTAGGTGGACGACGAGGAGCGGGCGGCCGGCCCTGCGTCCTCGACGAACCGCGGTCGCGAAGTCCTCGCGCCGCCTCAGCCGAGACTCGGAAGGCAGCACGTCATGGACCTTGACGTCAGACTGATCAGGCCGACAGGCGGGCGCGACCCTTGCCACGGCGGGACGCGAGGATCGCGCGGCCGGCACGGGTGCGCATGCGCAGGCGGAAGCCGTGGGTCTTCGCGCGGCGGCGGTTGTTCGGCTGGAAGGTGCGCTTGCTCACTCGGGGACTCCAGAAATGAATTGATGGCGGGACATCGCCTGGCTGTCACCGTGCGCCCACGAGTAGCTCGCAACGCCCGAGTGCACCGCTTCATAATCCCGACCTTGATAGGGTCGTGATCTTTGCCCATCGGAGGCAGGCGGCAGCAGCCATCGACAACTCGACCTGGTCACGGTACGCGTGGTTACGCCATCCGGTCAAACCGGCAGTGCACCAGGGATACACCGTAGCTTCCCCGGGGCCCGGGCCGACACGAGGCTCCACGGCATGGCACATTTGTACACACCCTGTGGACAACGACTTGAACCACGCACCTCGGCCTGACTACCGTGGCTGAACTCCGAATCCTTCCCGCCCGTCCCGAGAACCACACATTCGTGGGACTCCGGGGGACCCCCTGACCCGTGACTGAGAGAGCGTGCCCTGTGGCTGACCTGCCCGCCGATCTTGCCGCAGTGTGGCCGCGCGTGCTCGAACAGCTCCTCGGCGAGGGGCGCGGCGGCGTGGAGACCAAGGACGAGCACTGGATCAAGCGATGCCAGCCCCTCGCCCTGGTGGCCGACACCGCCCTGCTGGCCGTCCCCAACGAATTCGCCAAGGGCGTCCTGGAGGGCCGGCTCGCCCCCATCGTCAGCGAGACCCTCAGCCGTGAGTGCGGCCGCCCGATCCGGATCGCGATCACCGTCGACGACTCCGCCGGCGAGCCCCCGGCGCCGCAGGCCCCCGAGCGCCCCCAGCAGCACCCCGGCCGGCACCAGGCCCCGGGGCAGGGCGGTCGCGACGCCTACGAGGGCTACGAGGGCCACGGCGGCTACGACGGCCGGGAGACCTACGGCACCCGCCCCGGCGGCGACGACCTGCCGTCCGTGCGCCCCGCCTACCCGGACTACCAGCAGCCCCGTGAGCCCGGCGCCTGGCCGCGCCACGCCGCTCCCGGCGGCCCGGGCGCGTCCGACCGGGGCGACTACGGCTGGCAGCAGCCGCGTCTCGGCAGCTTCGCCGAGAGCGAGCGCGACCCCTACGCCACGCAGTACGAGCAGCAGCAGGACTACCGCTCCCCCGCGCAGCCCGAGCGCCCGTCCTACGAGCAGCGCCGCGAGCTGCCGGACGGTCCCTCCCGCGGCCCCGCGGGCGGCGCCTCCGGCGGCCCGCGCTCCGAGCGGCCCTCGGCTCCGGCCGGGGCGTCCTCGTCCTCGGGGGGGTCGTCCTCCACGGGGGCGGCCGAGCCGACGGCGCGACTGAACCCCAAGTACTTGTTCGACACCTTCGTCATCGGTGCCTCCAACCGCTTCGCGCACGCCGCGGCGGTGGCGGTGGCCGAGGCGCCGGCCAAGGCGTACAACCCCCTGTTCATCTACGGGGAGTCGGGCCTGGGCAAGACGCACCTGCTGCACGCCATCGGGCACTACGCGCGCAGCCTCTACCCGGGCACGCGGGTGCGCTACGTGAGCTCCGAGGAGTTCACCAACGAGTTCATCAACTCCATCCGCGACGGCAAGGCGGACGCGTTCCGCAAGCGCTACCGCGACATGGACATCCTGCTGGTCGACGACATCCAGTTCCTTGCGAGCAAGGAGTCGACGCAGGAGGAGTTCTTCCACACCTTCAACACCCTGCACAACGCGAACAAGCAGATCGTGCTGTCCTCGGACCGGCCGCCCAAGCAGCTGGTGACCCTGGAGGACCGGCTGCGCAACCGCTTCGAGTGGGGCCTGATCACCGACGTGCAGCCGCCGGAGCTGGAGACGCGGATCGCGATCCTGCGGAAGAAGGCGGTCCAGGAGCAGCTCAACGCTCCGCCGGAGGTCCTGGAGTTCATCGCCTCGCGCATCTCGCGCAACATCCGTGAGCTGGAGGGCGCGCTCATCCGGGTGACGGCCTTCGCGAGCCTGAACCGGCAGCCGGTGGACCTGGGGCTGACCGAGATCGTCCTGAAGGACCTGATCCCGGGCGGCGAGGACGCCTCGCCGGAGATCACGGCGCCGGCCATCATGGCGGCGACCGCCGACTACTTCGGCCACACCGTCGAGGATCTGTGCGGAGCCTCGCGCAGCCGGGTGCTGGTGACGGCGCGGCAGATCGCGATGTACCTGTGCCGCGAGCTCACGGACCTGTCGCTGCCGAAGATCGGCGCGCAGTTCGGCGGCCGCGACCACACGACCGTGATGCACGCGGACCGCAAGATCCGCGCGCTGATGGCCGAGCGGCGGTCCATCTACAACCAGGTGACCGAGCTGACGAACCGCATCAAGAACGGCTGACGGACTGCCGGCTGACGGCCGACCGGCGGACGCCCGTCCGGGCCTCCGCCAGGCCCTGTGAGGACCTCTGAGGGCGCTTCGGGACATTTCCCGGAGCGCCCTTCCGCATGCCCGGGGCCGGCCGGAGCGCGGTACGGGCGGCGCTCCGGGGCAGCCACCACGGCAGCCGGAGAGGGGCCCCGGAGTCGCTGCAGAAGGGCCCGGATGCGGCCGGAGAGGGCTCCAGGGGCCGCCTCGGAAGGATCCGGAAGTCCTCTCGGAAGGGCCCACGACGGCCAACGAGGGCTCCGGCCGGGGCCCCGGGCCGTCCGCCGCGCCCCCAGTCTGTTCGAATATGGGCTCTGACCTGCCGGTTCTCCACAGATTCGGGCTCCATCCACGATCCACACCCTGGGGACCGCGGAGTTATCCAGAACCTGTCCACAGTCCAGGCTGTTGATATGCCATCAGGCGAGGTCAGCCGGGTGTGGATTTGTGGCAAACGGGGTTCCACAGCCTGTGGACGGCCAGGGCGCCCACAGCCGCCCCCGACGTTGTCCACCGGCCACCCACAGGTGGACCGGTGTTATACACAGCCTTTCCACATCCCTGTCCACTGTTCGGCAACGAAACGCCGGTGGTCACCGCACCGAGTGAAAGGCGTCACACCGAGCTGCCGGGTTGGGCTGTGGGCAACGTGGGTAAAGCTGGGGACAGCCCTGGGGAGAAGTGCGCCCTGCCTGTGCACCGGGTGTGCAGAACTTTTCGCGGTCCACAGACCACCCGGGTTTTCCACCGTGCCCACCCACAGGGGCAGTGGACAAAAAATCCGGGCTGACCTGCGCAAAGAAGGTTTTCCACGGTTTCCACAGGCCCTACTACTACGACCACAGAGATCAAGCGGGGAACTCGTTTCGAAGTGGGTCCTGTGCACAACTCGGCCTCGGGCCGCGCCACGCCCCGGACCTCGACTTGACCGCCAGCCGCACCGACTGTCAGCGGCGTGCGTCAGACTGGTCTCCGGCGACTGAAGCCGACGAAGAAGCCAGCAGGGCGAGCCAGCAACAAGCAGGAGGCGGTTCCGGTGAAGATCCGGGTGGAGCGCGATGTACTCGCGGAGGCAGTGGCCTGGGCGGCCCGCAGCCTCCCGGCCCGTCCGCCGGTACCGGTCCTCGCGGGCCTGCTGCTGAAGGCCGAGGACGGCTCCCTGAGCCTCTCCGGCTTCGACTACGAGGTCTCCGCCCGCGTCTCGGTCGAGGCCGATGTGGAGGAGGACGGCACCGTCCTCGTCTCCGGCCGCCTGCTCGCCGACATCTGCCGCGCACTTCCCAACCGGCCTGTGGAGATCTCCACCGACGGCGTGCGCGTCACCGTCGTCTGCGGCTCCTCGCGATTCACACTCCACACCCTGCCTGTGGAGGAATACCCGGCGCTGCCGCAGATGCCGACCGCCACCGGCACCGTGCCCGGCGAGGTCTTCGCCGCGGCCGCCGCCCAGGTCGCCATCGCCGCCGGCCGTGACGACACCCTGCCGGTCCTCACCGGCGTGCGGATCGAGATCGAGGGCGACACCGTCACCCTGGCCTCCACCGACCGGTACCGCTTCGCGGTCCGCGAGTTCATGTGGAAGCCCGAGACGCCGGACATCTCCGCCGTCGCCCTGGTGCCCGCCAAGACGCTGCTGGAGACCGCCAAGTCGCTCAGCGGCGGCGACACCGTCTCGATCGCCCTGTCCGGCTCCGGCGCGGGCGAGGGCCTGATCGGCTTCGAGGGCGCCGGCCGCCGTACGACCACCCGCCTGCTCGAAGGCGACCTGCCCAAGTACCGCACGCTCTTCCCGACCGAGTTCAACTCCGTCGCCGTGATCGAGACCGCCCCGTTCGTCGAGGCCGTCAAGCGCGTGGCGCTCGTCGCCGAGCGCAACACCCCGGTCCGGCTCAGCTTCGAGCAGGGCGTCCTCATCCTGGAGGCCGGCTCCAGCGACGACGCACAGGCTGTGGAAAGGGTCGACGCCCAGCTGGATGGCGACGACATCTCGATCGCGTTCAACCCCGGCTTCCTGCTGGAGGGCCTGTCGGCGATCGACTCCCCGGTCGCGCAGCTGTCCTTCACCACGTCCACCAAGCCCGCGCTGCTGAGCGGCAAGCCCGCGCTGGACGCCGAGGCGGACGACGCCTACAAGTACCTGATCATGCCGGTGCGCCTGTCCGGCTGAGGCCGGACGGCCGCCTCCGGGAGGCCGCAGGGGCGCTCACCCGATGAGCGCCCCCTGTCCACAGGTGTGCACGGACCCCCGGGCGTAGGCTCGGAGCAGGTACCTCCGGTACGCCCCCGCACGACTACGGCATAAAGGATCACTGATGGAGCTCGGTCTCGTCGGCCTCGGCAAGATGGGCGGCAACATGCGCGAGCGCATCCGCCGCGCAGGCCACACCGTCATCGGATACGACCGCAACCGCGACCTCGCGGATGTCCACAGCCTGCAGGAGCTTGTGGATTCCCTGAAGGGTCCGCGCGTGGTGTGGGTCATGGTCCCGGCAGGTGGCGCGACCCAGTCCACCATCGACGAGCTCGCCGAGCTGCTCTCCCCGGGCGACGTCGTCGTCGACGGCGGGAACTCCCGCTGGACGGACGACGAGAAGCACGCCGAGGAGCTCGCCGCCAAGGGCATCGGCTTCGTCGACTGCGGCGTCTCCGGCGGCGTCTGGGGCCTGGAGAACGGCTACGCGCTGATGTACGGCGGCGACGCCGAGAACGTCGCGAAGGTCCAGCCGATCTTCGACGCGCTCAAGCCCGAGGGCGAGTTCGGCTCCGTCCACGCCGGCAAGGTCGGCGCGGGCCACTTCGCCAAGATGGTCCACAACGGCATCGAGTACGCCATGATGCAGGCGTTCGCCGAGGGCTGGGAGCTCCTGGAGAAGGTCGACTCCGTCACCGACGTCCGTGAGATCTTCCGCTCCTGGCAGGAGGGCACGGTCATCCGTTCCTGGCTGCTGGACCTCGCCGTCAACGCCCTGAACGAGGACGAGCACCTCGACAAGCTGCGCGGCTTCGCCGCCGACTCCGGCGAGGGCCGCTGGACGGTCGAGGCCGCCATCGACAACGCCGTGCCGCTGCCCGCGATCACGGCGTCCCTGTTCGCCCGTTTCTCCTCCCGTCAGGAGGACTCGCCGCAGATGAAGATGATCGCCGCGCTGCGCAACCAGTTCGGTGGCCACGCGGTCGAGAGCAAGAAGTAACACCCGCAGCAGCCGGGGGAGGTCGGCGCACCATGCACGTTTCGCATCTGTCGCTGGCCGACTTCCGCTCGTACGCCCGGGCCGAGGTCTCCCTCGACCCGGGCGTCACCGCTTTTGTGGGCCCCAACGGCCAGGGCAAGACCAACCTCGTCGAGGCGGTCGGCTACCTGGCCACCCTCGGCAGCCACCGGGTCTCCTCGGACGCGCCCCTGGTCCGCATGGGCGCCGACCGGGCGATCGTCCGGGCCGCGGTCGTCCAGGACGAGCGGCAGCAGCTGATCGAGCTGGAGCTCAACCCCGGCCGTGCCAACCGGGCCCGGATCAACCGTTCCTCCCAGGTCCGGCCGCGCGACGTGCTGGGCATCGTCCGCACGGTGCTGTTCGCACCCGAGGACCTGGCGCTGGTCAAGGGAGACCCCGGCGAGCGCCGCCGCTTCCTGGACGAGCTGATCACCGCCCGTGCCCCGCGCATGGCGGGAGTGCGCTCCGACTACGACCGCGTCCTCAAGCAGCGCAACACGCTCCTGAAGTCCGCGGCCATGGCCCGCCGCCACGGCGGCCGCGGCATGGACCTGTCCACGCTCGACATCTGGGACCAGCACCTGGCCCGCGCGGGCGCCGAGCTGCTCGCCCGCCGGCTGGACCTGATAGCCACCCTGCGCCCGCTGGCCGACAAGGCGTACGAGCAGCTGGCCCCCGGCGGCGGCCCGGTCTCCTTCGACTACCGCGGCCCCGCCGGCATCGAGGACGCCCACACCCGCGAGGAGCTGTACGAAGCGCTGCTCGCGGCGCTCGGCGAGGCCCGCAAGCAGGAGATCGAGCGTGGCGTGACGCTGGTCGGCCCGCACCGCGACGAGCTGCTGCTCAGCCTCGGCCGGCTCCCCGCCAAGGGGTACGCCAGCCACGGCGAGTCCTGGTCGTACGCCCTGGCGCTGCGGCTGGCCTCGTACGAGCTGCTGCGCTCGGAGGGCAACGAGCCGGTGCTCGTGCTGGACGACGTCTTCGCGGAGCTGGACGCCCGCCGCCGGGAGCGGCTGGCGGAGCTGGTCGCGCCGGGCGAGCAGGTGCTGGTGACGGCGGCGGTGGACGACGACGTGCCCGGCGTGCTGACGGGCGCCCGGTACGCGGTCTCGGACGGCACGGTCGAGCGCGTATGAACGAGCACTCCGGAGCGGAGCAGGGCCGGCAGCCGGCGAAGACCGCCGAGCCCTCCGGCGTGGACCTGGCGCGGGTGGCGCTGCGGGCGGCCAAGGAGCAGGCCCGCGCGCGGGGCGCCGCCGCCCAGCAGAAGAAGCAGGTGCGCCGCGGCGGCAGCCTGCGCTCCGGCGCGCGCGCCGACGGGCGCGACCCGCTGCCGCTGGGTGCCGCGATCAACCGGCTGATCACCGAGCGAGGCTGGGAGAAGCCCGCGGCGGTGGGCGGGGTGATGGGCCGCTGGCCGCAGATGGTGGGCCCGGAGGTGGCGCTGCACTGCGAGCCGCAGTCGTACGACGAGGACGCCCGGGTGCTCACCGTGCAGTGCGACTCGACGGCCTGGGCGACGCAGCTGCGCCTGCTGGCGCCCACGCTGGTGGCCCGGCTGAACGACGATCTCGGCCAGGGCACCGTCAAGACGATCAAGGTGCTGGGTCCCGGTGGCCCCGGGCGTCGCTACGGGCACCTGCGGGCGCCCGGCAGCCGGGGACCGGGCGACACCTACGGGTGATCCGGCGGCCCAGGGACGCCCCGGCCGGGGCCGGACCGGCCCCCGGACCGGCGGTCCGGTGACCCCAGTGACGCCTGCCGACGGCTGAGACTGCGCTCACGGTTGCGGGCGGTTGACAGCTCGAAGCGCTGAGTGCCGCTGTGAGCCTCTTGGAGCCCCTGGCCGCATATAGGGAGTCGGCTGATGCCGGTTCAGGGCGGCACGTGAGGACTCAGGCACCGCCAAACCCCCATTCATGTCAGCGCCACCGGTACACTGGTAGTAATCCCGCCGGATCGCGGGACTCGTGGACAACCGCTGAACGACGCAGCCTCCTGCCTGCCCCGGAAACCCCCGCCGCAGCAGGGAAGGTCTGTGCTGTGCCAGAAAGGGCGCTTCGTGGCCGATTCCGGCAACCCCAACGAGAACACCAACCCCTCCGAGGCAGTGGACGCCGCCACCGGCGCCGCTGCGGGTGAGACGTCGTACGACGCCAGTGCGATCACCGTTCTGGAGGGCCTGGACGCGGTCCGCAAGCGGCCCGGCATGTACATCGGCTCCACCGGCGAGCGCGGCCTCCACCACCTCGTGTACGAGGTCGTGGACAACTCCGTCGACGAGGCCCTGGCCGGCCACGCCGACACCATCGATGTGACGATCCTGCCCGACGGCGGCGTGCGCGTCATCGACAACGGCCGTGGCATCCCGGTCGGCATCGTGCCCTCCGAGGGCAAGCCCGCCGTCGAGGTCGTCCTCACCGTGCTGCACGCGGGCGGCAAGTTCGGCGGCGGCGGCTACGCCGTCTCCGGCGGTCTGCACGGCGTCGGCGTCTCGGTCGTGAACGCCCTGTCCACGCGCGTTGCGGTCGAGGTCAAGACCGACGGCTTCCGCTGGACCCAGGACTACAAGCTCGGCGTCCCGACCGCCCCGCTGCAGCAGAACGAGGCGACGGACGAGACCGGCACCTCCGTCACCTTCTGGGCCGACGGCGACATCTTCGAGACCACCGAGTACTCCTTCGAGACGCTCTCGCGGCGCTTCCAGGAGATGGCCTTCCTCAACAAGGGCCTGCGCATCTCGCTGACGGACCTCCGCGCCGACCACGTCGACGAGGAGGGCAAGCCCCTCACGGTGGACTACCACTACGAGGGCGGCATCGTCGACTTCGTGAAGTACCTCAACTCGCGCAAGGGCGAGCTGATCCACCCGACCGTCATCGACGTCGACGCCGAGGACAAGGAGCGCATGCTCTCGGTCGAGATCGCGATGCAGTGGAACAGCCAGTACAGCGAGGGTGTGTACAGCTTCGCCAACACGATCCACACGCACGAGGGCGGTACCCACGAGGAGGGCTTCCGCGCCGCGCTGACGGGTCTGATCAATCGTTACGCCCGCGACAAGAAGCTGCTTCGCGAGAAGGACGACAACCTCACGGGTGAGGACATCCGCGAGGGTCTGACGGCGATCATCTCCGTCAAGCTCGGTGAGCCGCAGTTCGAGGGCCAGACGAAGACCAAGCTGGGCAACACCGAGGCCAAGACCTTCGTGCAGAAGGTCGTCCACGAGCACCTCACGGACTGGCTGGACCGCAACCCGAACGAGGCCGCGGACATCATCCGCAAGGGCATCCAGGCGGCGACCGCCCGCGTGGCCGCCCGTAAGGCGCGCGACCTGACCCGCCGCAAGGGCCTGCTGGAGACGGCGTCGCTGCCGGGCAAGCTCAGCGACTGCCAGTCGAACGACCCGACCAAGTGCGAGATCTTCATCGTCGAGGGTGACTCCGCCGGCGGCTCGGCCAAGTCCGGCCGGAACCCGCAGTACCAGGCGATCCTCCCGATCCGAGGCAAGATCCTCAACGTCGAGAAGGCGCGCGTCGACAAGATCCTGCAGAACACCGAGGTCCAGGCGCTGATCTCCGCCTTCGGCACCGGTGTGCACGAGGACTTCGACATCGCGAAGCTCCGCTATCACAAGATCATCCTGATGGCGGACGCCGACGTCGACGGTCAGCACATCAACACCCTGCTGCTCACCTTCCTCTTCCGCTTCATGCGGCCGCTGGTCGAGGCCGGGCACGTCTACCTCTCCCGCCCCCCGCTGTACAAGATCAAGTGGGGTCGCGACGAGATCGAGTACGCGTACTCCGACCGTGAGCGCGACGCCCTGATCCAGCTCGGCCGGGAGAACGGCAAGCGGATCAAGGACGACTCGGTCCAGCGCTTCAAGGGTCTCGGCGAGATGAACGCCGAGGAGCTGCGCGTCACCACGATGGACGTCGACCACCGCGTGCTCGGCCAGGTCACCCTGGACGACGCCGCGCAGGCGGACGACCTGTTCTCGGTGCTCATGGGTGAGGACGTCGAGGCACGGCGCTCCTTCATCCAGCGCAACGCCAAGGACGTCCGCTTCCTCGACATCTGAGCCTGTCGGCCCACGAGAAACAGCCGCAGCGCGAAAGGACTTTGAACAGCAATGGCCGACGAGACTCCCGAGACTCCCACTGCTCCCGTGCCCGAAGTGACGCCCGAGGGTGCGCCCGCGCCCCTGGAGGGCGTCGGCATGCGCGTCGAGCCCGTCGGGCTCGAAACGGAGATGCAGCGCTCGTACCTCGACTACGCGATGAGCGTCATCGTCTCGCGTGCGCTGCCCGACGTGCGGGACGGCCTCAAGCCGGTGCACCGCCGCGTGCTCTACGCGATGTACGACGGCGGCTACCGCCCCGAGAAGGGCTTCTACAAGTGCGCCCGCGTCGTCGGCGACGTCATGGGTACGTACCACCCGCACGGTGACGCCTCGATCTACGACGCGCTGGTGCGCCTGGCCCAGCCCTGGTCGATGCGCATGCCGCTGGTGGACTCCAACGGCAACTTCGGTTCCCCGGGCAACGACCCGGCCGCCGCCATGCGGTACACCGAGTGCAAGATGATGCCGCTGTCCATGGAGATGCTCCGGGACATCGACGAGGAGACCGTCGACTTCCAGGACAACTACGACGGCCGCAACCAGGAGCCGACGGTCCTGCCGGCCCGCTTCCCGAACCTGCTGATCAACGGTTCGGCGGGCATCGCGGTCGGCATGGCCACCAACATCCCGCCGCACAACCTGCGCGAGGTGGCCGAGGGCGCCCAGTGGTACCTGGCCAACCCGGAGGCGACGCCCGAGGAGCTCCTCGACGCGCTCATGGAGCGGATCAAGGGCCCCGACTTCCCGACCGGCGCCCTCGTGGTGGGCCGCAAGGGCATCGAGGAGGCGTACCGCACCGGCCGCGGCTCGATCACCATGCGCGCCGTGGTCGAGGTCGAGGAGATCCAGAACCGCCAGTGCCTGGTGGTCACCGAGCTGCCCTACCAGGTCAACCCGGACAACCTCGCCCAGAAGATCGCCGACCTGGTCAAGGACGGCAGGATCGGCGGCATCGCCGACGTCCGCGACGAGACCTCCTCGCGCACGGGCCAGCGCCTGGTGATCGTCCTCAAGCGGGACGCGGTCGCCAAGGTCGTCCTCAACAACCTCTACAAGCACACCGACCTGCAGACGAACTTCGGCGCCAACATGCTGGCGCTGGTGGACGGCGTGCCGCGCACTCTGTCGCTGGACGCCTTCATCCGCAACTGGGTCACCCACCAGGTAGAGGTCATCGTCCGGCGCACCCGCTTCCGGCTGCGCAAGGCCGAGGAGCGCGCCCACATCCTGCGCGGCCTGCTCAAGGCCCTCGACGCCATCGACGAGGTCATCGCGCTGATCCGGCGCAGCGACACCGTCGACGTCGCCCGTGCGGGCCTGATGGGGCTGCTGCAGATCGACGAGCTCCAGGCCAACGCGATCCTGGAGATGCAGCTGCGCCGCCTGGCGGCCCTGGAGCACCAGAAGATCACCGCCGAGCACGACGAGCTCCAGGCGAAGATCAACGAGTACAACGCCATCCTCGCCTCGCCCGAGCGGCAGCGCATGATCATCAGTGAGGAGCTGGCGGCGATCGTCGAGAAGTTCGGCGACGACCGGCGCTCCCAGCTGATCCCCTTCGACGGTGACATGTCCATCGAGGACCTCATCGCCGAGGAGGACATCGTCGTCACCATCACCAACGGTGGCTACGTCAAGCGCACCAAGACCGAGGACTACCGTTCGCAGAAGCGCGGCGGCAAGGGCGTGCGGGGCACGAAGCTGAAGCAGGACGACATCGTCGACCACTTCTTCGTCTCCACCACGCACCACTGGCTGCTGTTCTTCACCAACAAGGGCCGGGTCTACCGGGCCAAGGCGTACGAGCTGCCGGACGCCGGCCGGGACGCGCGCGGCCAGCACGTGGCCAACCTGCTGGCCTTCCAGCCGGACGAGAAGATCGCCCAGATCCTCGCCGTCCGCGACTACGAGGCGGCGCCCTACCTGGTGCTCGCCACGAAGTCGGGCCTGGTGAAGAAGACCCCGCTGAAGGACTACGACTCCCCGCGCTCGGGCGGCGTCATCGCCATCAACCTCCGGGAGACCGACGGCGGCGTCGAGGACGAGCTGATCGGCGCGGAGCTGGTCTCCGCCGAGGACGACCTGCTGCTCATCAGCAAGAAGGCCCAGTCGATCCGCTTCACCGCGACCGACGAGGCGCTGCGTCCCATGGGCCGGGCGACGTCCGGTGTCAAGGGCATGAGCTTCCGCGAGGGTGACGAGCTCCTCTCGATGAATGTGGTCCGTCCCGGTACTTTCGTCTTCACCGCCACCGACGGTGGCTACGCGAAGCGGTCGAACGTCGACGAGTACCGCGTCCAGGGCCGTGGCGGCCTCGGCATCAAGGCCGCCAAGATCGTGGAGGACCGCGGATCGCTGGTCGGCGCCCTGGTGGTCGAGGAGACGGACGAGATCCTCGCCATCACGCTGAGCGGCGGCGTGATCCGTACCCGGGTCAACGAAGTCAGGGAGACGGGCCGTGACACCATGGGCGTCCAACTGATCAACCTGGGCAAGCGCGATGCCGTCGTGGGCATCGCCCGGAACGCCGAGGCCGGTCGCGAGGCTGAGGGTGTCGAGGAGTTGGGCGACGCAGCCGAGGGCGACGGGTCCGAGGTGGTCGGGGGTGCGGAGCCCACGGCCGAGGACACCGAGGAGTAAGTCGTGAGTCGAGCCACGGGCACCGCCACCGGCGGTGCGGGCGCCGGGCGGAGAGGTTCCGCCAGGCCCGCATCAGAGAAGGCGGGGGCCCGTGGCCCGGCCTCCGGCGACGCGGACGGCGCGGGCTCCGGGACCGAGGGTGCCGGGCCCGCCGGCAGGGGGAGGACCATGACGGAGACCCGAGAACCGCAGCCGTACCACCCGCCGAAGGCGTACGAGCCTCCGGCGCAGCGTTCCGCATCTGATACTCCTTCCGGTTCCGGTTCCGGTTCCGGTTCCGCTTCCGGTTCCGGGAAGGCGTCCGCGCCGGAGTCCGCCGACGGTGCCGAGGGCGCCGAGGGTGGCAAGGGCCTGAACGGCGGCAAGGCCGCCGAGACGGCGAAGGAAGACAAGGCTGCCAAGGCGGCCACGGCTGCCAAGGCCGAGAAGTCCGAGAAGTCCGAGAAGGCCGACAAGGCTGCCAAGGCCGTCCAGGCCGCCAGGAACGAGGCCGCCAAGGACGCCAAGGGCCTGAAGGCGGCCAAGGCCGCCGAGGGGACCGAGGAGCCCAAGGGCGGCAAGGCCGCCAGGACGGCCGTGCGGCCCGCCGGGGAGGACCCGGCCCGCGCGGCGTCCCCCGCGGCCCGTACGGCGCCGCGTACGCGCAAGGCGAGGCTGCGCGTGTCCAGGGCCGACCCGTGGTCGGTGATGAAGGTCAGCTTCCTGCTCTCGGTCGCGCTGGGCGTGTGCACGATCGTGGCCGCGGCGGTGCTGTGGGGCGTCATGGACGCCATGGGCGTCTTCTCCGCGGTCGGCGGCACCATCAGCGATGCCACCACGGCCTCCGGCGAGAGCGGCGGCGGCTTCGACCTGGAGTCGTTCCTGTCGCTGCCGCACGTGCTGCTCTTCACCACGGTCATCGCGGTGATCGACGTGGTGCTGGCCACGGCTCTGGCGACGCTGGGAGCCTTCGTCTACAACCTCGCCGCCGGCTTCGTGGGCGGTGTCGAGCTGACGCTCGCCGAGGACGAATAGCGCCCCGATCCGCCCTGGGGCCCGGACGATTTTGGGACTGGGCCCCAAGTGCGCTAATCTTTCGGTGTCGCGAGGGGCTATAGCTCAGACGGTTAGAGCGCTTCCCTGATAAGGAAGAGGCCACAGGTTCAAGTCCTGTTAGCCCCACTCGCACGATCGGCCCGGACGGAATTCTCCGTCCGGGCCGATCGCTTTTGGGAGTTCGGCGCCCGGCGCGGCCCGGCGGGGGAGGCGGACGCAGGTCACCGATCGGTATCGGCCGGTGTGTATCATCGGCCCCCTGAGGTCCCCTTACGTCAAGGAAAGACGAGGTCGCGCGGTGAAGAAGCTGCTCCTGGTCGCACTGGCCGCCATCGGCGGGCTCCTCGTGTACCGGCAGATCCAGGCGGATCGCGCCGAGCAGGACCTGTGGACGGAGGCGACCGACTCCGTGCCCGCAGGTTCGGGTGTGTGAGTCGAGCCCGTAACAAGAGCTGGGAGAAGGTCCCGGTCGCCACGGCGGCCGGGACCTTCTCCATTTGCTTGCAATCGCAAATAAAATGATTGCGAACGTGAACTTCAGCCCTGCGTGAGCGCCCACACACCCAGGGTCAGCAGCAGCATCGCGAGGATCAGCACCGGCACCACCACTGTGGCGGGCGGACCGGCACGCCCGCGGGCCGCGGCGGGGCCGGTGACGGGCCGTCGGCCGGGCAGGGGCGGCACAGGCCGCGGGAAGGGCTGCGGAAAGGGCTCAGGGGGCGTGTAGGGGCGCGTGGGCGGATAGTTCGGCCTGGGCGGCGCGAGCGGGACGGCCCCGGCCTCCGGCGGCCCCTCCGGTCCCGGTCGTGGCGCCGGCTGTGATGCGGGCCGCGGTGCGGTCTGCGGTCGTGCCTGCGGGTGGGGCTCGGGCCCGTCCGGGCCGAAGCCCGGGGGCAGCGGCCCCAGCTGGTCGAAGACCTCGATGGGCTCCTGGTCGGCCGGCTCGTCGTCCAGCAGCTCCACGGCCGCGGCCAGGGCCTTCCGGGCCCCCGTCGCCGTACGGAAGCGGGTGTACGGGTCCGGGTGCAGCAGGCTCGCGACCACCTCCCACAGGGGCTCGGGCACCTCCACCGGCGCGTGCGGCACGCCCTGCTCCCGGAACAGCTCCACGAGCGCCTCGGCGTCCGGTTTCCGTCCCGTGAGCAGATACAGCGCCACCAGTCCGACGGCGAAGAGGTCCGCGGGGAAGTCGGGCTCTTCGCCCGACAATTGCTCGGGCGCGAAGTAACCGGGCGTACCCATAACGAAGTTGGTGTCCGTCAGTCGTGGCTCGCCCTTGCGCATGGCGATCCCGAAATCGGAGAGGCGTAAATGCGGCCGGCCCGTACCGGTCGCCTCCAAAAGCAGGTTGGCCGGTTTGATGTCCCGGTGCACCACGCCTTCCGCGTGCACCGCCGCGAGACCGGAGAGCAGCTGGTCCAGCAGGACGCACACGAAATGCGGCGGCAACGGCCCGTAGTCACCGATGAGATGGGCGAGTGATCCGCCGCCCACCATCTCCATGGTGAACAGCACCTTGTCGTCGTCCGCCGCCCAGCTCATCGGCGCCAGCACATGGGGATGGTCGATGCGCAGCGCCTGCTCGCGGACGAACCTCAGCAGCGTGTGGGCGTCGCTCTGCTGCAGCACCTTCGCCGCCACATAGCGCCGCCGGCGCTGGTCCCAGGCGCGCCAGACGGCTCCCGCCCCGCCCCGCCCGATCGGGTCCACCAGCTCGTACCGCCCCGCGAAGACCTCACCCATGTCGCGCGCGTCGCCCCCGCCCCCGTCGGCACCGGCCCCACCCCGGCACGGTCAGCTCTGGTGCGCCTCGTAGTGCGCGACCGCCTCGGCGGTCCGTCCGGCGCCGTACACCCGGAGGAACTCGGCCAGTTCGGGATGGCTGGGAGCGAGCGTCCCGGCGGCGTCGATGATGTCCCCGGCGCCCGCGACCGACCGCAGCAGAGACTGGATCTCGCGGACCACGCGGCGCACGGTCGGGGCCCCGCTGCTGGCCGTGGTCTGCGTGGAGTTGAGGACCGAGCCGCCGGAGCTCTTCTTGACCTCCTCCATGCGCTCGGCGGCCTCGGCGGCGCTCACGCTGCCGTCGGCGACCTGGCTGGAGAGCTCCTGGAGCGCCTGCACCCGCTGCACCACCGCCGGGTTGCCGATCTTCGCCCGCTGACCGCTCATCAGCTGCGAGAGCATGGGGGCCGAGAGGCCGAGGACAGAGGCGAGCCGGGCCTGGTTGAGGCCGAGATCGTCGATGAGACGACGGAAGAGCGCCCCCAACGGCTCCCCGTACCAGCTCCTCTGCAGCTCTCGTGCGCGGGCGGTGGCTTCCTGCTGTGCTGCGTCCATCTAGCTCTCCCCTTCGCTTCGCTGCAGCGAATCTTGCGGTGCATCCTACGGAGAGTGGCAGGTCCCGGCGATACCCGGTCGGGAAACACCCCCGGCACCGGGTACCCTGGTGCCCGACGGGGCCTTAGCTCAGTTGGTAGAGCGCTGTCTTTGCATGGCAGATGTCAGGGGTTCGACTCCCCTAGGCTCCACAAGGAAAACCCCCTCCGACCTGCGGAAATGCAGGATGGAGGGGGTCTTTTGCATCCTGGGCCCGGTCGCCGTGCGCAGGCGGTTGATCGCGTACGGCAACCGGGCTCAAGGGGTGGGGGAGGGCGAGGACTGCACGTGCTTGGCGCGGTCGACGCTGCAGACCTGCATCCCGAACGTCCGCAGCCGCCACATCTTCCCCGAGGAGCCCTTGATGGTGTCGGCGCTGGGGTAGCCCTTCTCGTCGTGGGCGACGTTGTTGAGGGCGTAGACCTTGCCGTCGGGTGCCGTGAAGGTGATGGCGAAGCCGCTGTAGGGGGTCGTGTTGCAGGTCACCTTTCCCTTGTCGGGCTTGAGCGGCCAGGCGGCGCCGAACTGGTCGGCGGTGACCGGCTGGGGGTTGCTCGTCGCGTCCGGCCACTTCAGGACGGCGTCCCGCTCCTGGGAGCAGCCCGTCATGAGCAGGGTCAGGGTCAGCCCGGCGACGGCCGTGATCAGCGTGCGGGCCCGGGGCGTGCGGGTGGCAAGGGTCATGAGTTCTCCGCTGCCTTTCGTGCCGCGTGAGTGATGCCGAAGGTGAACAGGGCCGTGGCCGCGATGCCGACGGGGAGCGTCAGCGCCATGCGGTGCAGGTCGAGGTAGTTGGCCCAGGAGTAGGGGATGAGCGGCCAGAGCGTCTGCTGCAGGCCGGTGCCGCCGACGAGGACGCCGAAGAGGATGCCGATGATCCCGACGACCACCGCGACCGACTGGGAGGTGCGGATGCTCAGCCAGAGGGTGAACGAGGTGAGCATGGCCCCGACCACCGCGCCGGTGAGCGCGAGGGGCCAGGCGTGACCGGCCGGAATGCCCGCCGCCAGGTAGACGAGGGCGATGACCACCGACATCAGGGCGGCGATGCCGGTCGTGACGCCCGTGAGCGCCAGGGCCGGCCGGGCCGCACCGGTGGTGCGGGAGGCGACCGCACGCCAGCCCTGACCGGCGGCGCCCCAGGCCACCAGGGCCAGCACCAGGGTGCCGATGGGCAGGACCAGCAGGGTGAACAGCTGGATGCTGGTGTCGGGGTCGTGCCAGGACAGCCACAGCGCGATGAGGCCGACCGCGCCCGGGCAGAGCCAGGTCAGGGAGGTGCCGCGCAGCGTGCCGGCCACCGCGGCCAGGACGCGGGGGCGGCCCGGCCGGGCGTGCCCGGCGGCTGCCGGGGCTGGGCCCGCGGCGGTGGCGGCACCGGGGG